>JBDSJW010000463.1:0-19590 GCA_039917235.1 Kapaibacterium sp. (SeqCode)
ATTGTCGGCCATAATACATGTCCAAAGCCGTTCATTTGGACTGCCAAAGCAGCAGATATTCTCGAAAAAGTCAAACGTGCTCGGGCGAAGCTCCATAAGTTGCACACTGTTTGACGGGGACCACTAGCAGCTACCCAGGGCTACAATGTGAGTCTCCGCGAAATGCGTTCCACAACGCTTCAGTTGCTCGGAACATTATGTATTCACACTCCCACCACCGACGAAAATGTGCAGGCGCGAACCTCGCGATCAAGCAGCGCCAACTCTTCCTGAAACCGCGCATCCCCCCGCTGATGTTCAAGCATCGTGTGGGAGAAGGTGGCGAGCCTGACATGGTTTGGTGGAATGACGTGCGCCACGCTCCAGTAGGTGACACAGAGCTGATGGCCACGATCGGTGGGGAATTGCTCGTAGCGAACGAGCGCACATCCCCCGGGAAGCTGCTCGATCGTTCCGGGCGCGATACTGCCCAATGTCGAAAGCACCTTCGGAGCGCTTTCCGATGTGACGGGAGAAGATGGCTCCATGCTGATCACTTCCAGACGAAATGTCGTTGAATCAGGCGCTTCCTCGTAGAACGTCCCGCCACCTTCCTCCCCATATTCCTCGATCCAGTTATCGGGAATCCGAAATGTGACAAGGCCGCCACGATATACAATCGTCTTAAGTCCAACATTATTTCCGACGCATCTCGGCTGTTCCGTGGGCTTTCCCATCAGTTTTCGTAGCCAGTTCATACAACCTACCGGTGGATATTCCTTCGTCAGATATTTTTATCCCGGATCTCGAAATAACCACGGGCGATTATCGCTCCGCTCCATATAGGCGGGACAACGATTATCGCGACCGCGAAAAAAAGGAGTAAGGATGGTGGCGCGCATGACAGCGAAGGAGGAAAGAATAAATTCAATGCCGACAATCAGGGAAATGAGTTATCGCGGACAAGCGCCGGCCGAAATTTCATCGTCGATGTTGCTCCCTCACCCGACCGTTGAGGAATGCCGGCGGCGGTCGGCGAGTTTACGGAATGCGGATTGCGCCGGCTGATGATGGATCATCGCGATGATGTTCGCGGCGCATTCATCGGGTTTGAGAAGCGATGTGTCAACTTCAAGATCGTAGAGGCCGTGAGCGTGGACAAGATCGTACTGATGGCGGGCGGTTCCCATATTTCTATCCCCGCGCGCCGTCTCCCGCTGCTCGGCTGTTTCCAGCGGACAGCGGACGCCAACGAAGAGCACGGTCAGGCCGGCCCATCGATCCACGCATTCGTTCAGCCATTCAGATTTTTCAAGCACGTGATCCACAATCATATTGTTGCCGGCTTCCGCCAGCGCCGCGACTGAACCATGCAGACCGGAAACGACCGACGGGATAAGGCGACCGAACGCCTGCGCTTCCTCCCTGGTGCGGGGATTCAGAAATTTTTCCGGGTAGCAGTTGAAGAAACCATCCACCGAGACATTCATATACGGTTCAGTCAGCCATTCCTGTAATGCCCTGGCAATACTGGTTTTGCCGGAGCTTGAGGTGCCGTTCAACAGGATGACATGTCCTGATTCCATTTGCGTTCCCTGACGTTCCTGAAAAATTTCCGGCGGAAAAAGGCCGTCGGCCCATCGATCAAAGCTCTCCCGGATGTTCCGGCTCCATTCATCGAAAACGGCCGGTCGCTCCACGACGTACACTCCGCTGAGCTGCCGTCACCACGTTCAAATGTAGGCAATCCCGGGGATTCGCGCGGTGGTCAATTTCCGTTGAGGTTGGATGGCGGAGGAGACGATCGGAAATCGCGCTGCGCGGGTCGCCGGCTGATCCGAGCAAGGCGATATGTTCCCTATATTTGCGATGAAACACAAACATCGATACAACCATGGCAAAACGTACAACAACTCAACCAGCAGCCGCGAAAAAAACCGTCAAAACCGGAGAAACGGCTCCAAAGGCCGCAACAAAAACCGCCAGGGGAGCAAAGGCAATCGACAAGCCGCGCTGCGGACTCTGCGGAAACACGAAGAATCTGACGAAAACCATCTGCTGCAATCAGTGGATCTGCGATGATGAGGCAAACTACGTCACCTTCTCGTTCGCGCGGAATAGTTGCCATCGCAATCACGATCGCTATACGCTCTGCTCCTTTCACTACAATGAGGAACACAAAGGGAAGTGGCAGGACTGCGCGGCATGCCGTAAGGATTTCGAAACCGAGATCTACGTCTGGTACGGCACCAACGAATATAATTTCGAGAAGCTGGAAAACCCGCCCTCGTTCGAACCGACGAAATGTTCATCGTGCGGCACGGTGATCAACCTGGGAGAGGATGGATATTCGATGCTCGGCGATGCATATACGTGCGAAGCATGTTCGGCGCGGAAGTTCAGGGAGATGTAGAAGCAGAGGTGATGGAAACGTGGGTTGTATCATGCCACTGAAAGCGCGGGTTATCACGATTCACTCAGGATAACTGTCCGATATAAAATTTCCGGGACGTTCCCGCGGATTTCGGCCGGCCAGAATACCCTGAAGCCAGGCGATCAGGCGCGGCATCGCGTCCGGGATATTGCGGCGGTAAAAGAGATTCCGAGTAATTGATTAGCGACAATCGATCCATTTCTTTGCACGAAATGCTAAGGCAATCTCGGCAACTGATTTTCCGCTGCTCACCGTCAGGCGAACAGCCGCCTCGCGAAACTCCCGCGTACACGCCTGCCATTCCTCAGACCGAAGAAAGACAGTACGGGGAAATCATGGCGGATCTGTCACTTACCGTTTGACCATCACAACAACAGTCCGTACCCAGTCTCCACTGCTGGCGCGGCAGAAATAAGGGCCGCTTGGCAGATTTCTGGCGTTCCACATTACCACTCCGGGACCCGCCTCGCGGCGATCATTGATCAGCGTGGTGATCAGGGCGCCGGCGGCGTTATGAATTGTCATCTGCAATGGCCCGGCGGTGCCAAGGCTGTAGTGGATGGAGACGGCCCCGTTTGATGGATTCGGTTCGATGGCGGTCAGGGCATATCCGGTGATATCGTTTCCCACTTCCGTGCGCGATGAATCGATCACATTAATCTTCCAGAGGCTTGTATCCTTGATGTTGCGCGTGCCGGCCCAGATGCGCGCGACAGTGCGGTAGGTTCCCGCCGCGATGGGGGTGAAGGAGATCCAGAGCGTGAAGCAATCGCCCGGGAGGAGATGGGCGGTCCCGAGGCTGTCGATGGAGCTTCGGGGAATGGAGAACCCTGATGAATCCCACTGGATTGCATCGCCCCCCGGTTTCGGGTTCGCGAATGTGAGTGGGGCGCCTCCGGTGTTGCAGATATCGATCTTCCCGGTCCGCATTGCTCCCCCCATCAGCACCGTGCCGAAATCGATATCCCCGGTGGTGATGGCCGGTGCAACAACCCTGGCGCGGAGAGGGATCACGATTCTGATGCAGTTGAGGGCAAGAATCAACGAGTCGCCGTAGGCCCCCTCCTGCGTGGCTCCGTTGAATTGCAGATGTACCTTCAGCGTGTCGCCCGGCTTCAGCGTTGCGGGGAGCGGGGGATCGGAGCCGGCAACGGAGAAGCCGGATGAACTGTTTCCGACGTTCGCGGCCACCACACTGGCATTCCCCGGAAGATTGTTGATGAAGAGAATCGTGGTATCGGCGAATGTTTTCACCGGCAGATCGCGGAAATCCACCGAGTCCACGGCATGATCCAGATGTTCGGTGCGATAGCGATAGTAGACCACATTCCGCCCCCCCGTGCGGTCGGTGATTGTCACCTTGCCCCTGGCATCGGAGAGAGGGTCGACCGGGACAATCCGTGCCTGCGCCTGCGACCGACCGACCATGTCGATCGGATCAGCCGGATCGATCAGGAGGAGACGCGCATTGGACGATGAATCATCATCCATCCTGATGGACCGGAGGCCGGCGGGGGCGGAATTCAGGGAACGGACACGAATGAGGAGATCGGAACAGAGCGATACCGAATCGATCCTCAGGCTGTCGGCACGGGCAAGGACATTCCGTCGCGGAGCGAGAGGATATCCATAGGAAAGCGCGTTGTATTCCTCCAGCTCCGCCCGCCCCGTGGTTCCGGGACGATAGTATTCATTCCCCACCATCAGGCCATAGACATAGCCGGAGAACGTGGCGCCATTGTTCCCGATCAGGTAATGCCCCTGTCCTGCCGTCAGATCCAGCGATCCCCAGACAAGATCAGTTCCATCAACCCGCCGGGTGAATGGAAAGGGATTTTTTCCGTCGATCAGGATATCGGCCGCATGGGCTGTATCGGCCACCACGTTGATGGAATGAAGCATCGTGACCGGCTCCTGTGGCGCGTAGAACGGGGCAAAGTTCGTCCACTGCTCACGCGGCGTCAGCTCCACCATATATGGCGCCCAGCCACTGTAGCTAAGGCAGTTGACGCCGTGATTGCATGGGAACGATGCATCGGGGTGGACGATCGAGCTTGAGTGCATCATCACCTGCGCCGGGGCGTCGGTTCTGAAACAGGTCGCGACCGAAGCACGGATAAAGAACTCCCGAAGGGAATCAAGCGGCACGGTTCCCCCCTGACCACCGCCGCCGTCCGCACGGAGAGCGACGGTGGTGGAGCGCGATGTCCCGTACACCCGCACAAACTCCCCCTCCCGTTCAGCCGGCGAGCCGATGCCGGAGCGGTGAGCATCCCACGTTGGCATGTAGAGGAACTCCGTGCCGTGCTGCTCGGTCGGCGCAAGCCACTCGGCGATCATATTTCTGTAGATGTTGTTGGCAAGCCCTTCATCGGCCTGCCGGGCGGGGGTTCTGGTATTGCCGGAGATAACGCCAATCGGCCGGTCCGCCACGATGGAGATGCCGGCCGGATCAACCTGCGCGCGCGCCGTGTCATCGATGCTGACAAAGCTCTGCACCTGGTACATCTCATTCCGCTGAAGGGTCACCGTCAGGCTCGGGTTCCCCTCCAGGCGCCGTCCGTGGTTGTTGATGGTCACGGTGGTGCTGTCGTACGCGGCAATGATCATTGCCTCCGCCGGGGCGGCCTTCGCGTAATACGGAATCACCACAGGGCTTGCCAGGCCGATATCGTTGACGGTGGTTCCCGGAAGCGCGGCAACGTGATAGCGGGTTCCCCAGCACTCCACCGGGATCGGCGTCCACGCCTCCAGCCCCTGACTGGTGTGCGCGTAACAGTAGACGATAATCGGAGATTTTGCCTCCAGACGAACGGCTCCCTGCTGTACCACGTTGGAGACGGTCACGACGGCGGAGGGCTTCAGATCGTACGTCACAAATTTTCCGCTGGGGAGAGGGATAATTGCCGGCGCGGCGCCTCTGGCAAATATCTTCACATCATTCCCCGGAGCTGTTGAATAGAGGAAGAGGGTAAAACCGCCATTGACGCGCGTGTTCGGAAATCGGGAGTCGAGGATATTGCGTGTGGTGTCCGGGAACGAGATCACATACGTTCGCCCGGCGCCGTCAGCATCCAGGCTCGGTTGCTGCGCGTGCAACGAACATGCAAGGAGGAGAAGGAGGGGGGTGATGAGATTGTACCGGCGGAGATGCCCTGCCGGAAGTATCGCGACAATCATAACTGTTACCCCGGAACGCTGCCGTTCCGTTTGTTGCCTGCGCCATCCGGCGTTCCCACTACATCTACCATGTCCCGCCGGACCACGCCATACCGGCGCGCGCAACCGCCCAACACGCAAGCACTGGATTTGTTAGCGCGGATGGCCGTTTGCTCCGCATCGGCGGGCATGACGCCATCAGGAATCCCGGCCCGTTGCCGATGCTGGAGGGGTACATCATACGAAAAGGACGCCGTTCGGCAACGGCGCCCCTGGGTACGTTCATCATTTCACCGCGGGGGCAATCTCTCAGTGCCGCACAATAACCTGTCGCGTGCTGCTCCGCCCGCCGCTGGTCAGACGGAAATAATAGATGCCGCTCGGCATCGCCGTGGCGTCCCATGCGATGCTCCCGAAGCCTGCCTCGCGCCGGCCATCGATCAGCGTCCCCACCATCCGCCCCGCCTCATCATGGACGGTAAGCGTTGTGGCTCCGGCCGCGCCAAGGCTGAAGCGGATCTCCGCCTTTCCAGTGAGAGGGTTCGGGGTGATGGCCTCCAGCGCAAACCCCGGCGCGTTCTTCTCCACGCCAAGCACATTGACCCTGGACTGGATGATGGTCCTCACCGGGCCGCACGGCAACACAAGGAGGAGCGTATCGGTAAAACTCCTGTTCGGCGCGATGCCATTGAAGCGGACGGTGACGGCGAGGCTATCCCCCACCCGTAGCTCCCCCGGCAACGCGATGCTGGTCCTGACAATCGAGAAGCCCTGATTCCCCAGCGCAAGTCGCGCCTCGGCAATCGGCACATGCACGCTCGTCGGGTTGTGGTAGATGAGCGTGGTATCGAACATATCTCCGGCATGTAGCGCGGGAAAATCGACGGAGGGGAGAATCGGTTCCAGTCGCTGAATGCCGTTGTTGTCATAGGAAACGTTCCGCCGCCCCCCGGCCTGATCGATGATCACCACCGTGGCCCTGGCGGACTTCAGCGGATCAATCGGCATCAGGCGCACGACCGCGCTTCTGCGGCCGGGGAGATCGGCCGGGAGCGCCGGGTCCACCAGAACCAGTTGCGTGTTGACCGATGTGGCCGGATCAAGCGCGATGGAGCTGATCCCCACCGAATCCGCACCGGCCGACCGGATCGTCAGCTCATATCGCGAGCAGCATTCGCAGGCCGAATCGATGCCGATCTGGAACCTGTCGGGAACCCCAAGGCCGGCTCGCCTGGACGCAAGAGGATAGCCGTAGGAGAGAGCGCTATACTCTTCATACTCCGCGGTATTGGAGCCAGGGCCTATCCGGTAATCCTCGCTCCCCGCAATCAGCCCGTAGACATGCCCGGCAAAGGTGGCCCCCTTCCTCCCGATCAGATAATGCTCCTCCCCCGGCGTAACGCTCTGCGATCCCCAGACCAGGCTTGTCCCCGGGATCTTTCGCGTAAACGGAAATAGCGTTCCCTGATCGGTGAAGATGTTCCCCTGATCGTTCGTATCGCACACCGCATTGATATAATGCTTCATCCCCACCGGATAGGCCGGCGCGTAATACGGGGCAAAGCCGGCCCACTGCTCGCGTGGCGTCATGTTTACCATGTATGAAGCCCATCCGCTGTAGCTGGTGCAGAGGTCCCCCGCGCACGGAGTGGTGCCATTGAACTTGGTGATGGCCGGCGAGTGCATCATCACCTGCGCCGGAGACTGGGTTTCGAAATACGCCGCCTGCACCTCACCGAAGAAGTGCTCCTTCATCGTATCCAGCGGGACATCGTAATTGACGTTGCTGGCACCGCCGGGCCGGAAGTAGTAGCCGAACGTCTCTGGAGCGCTGGTTCCGTAGACGCGGACATATTCCCCCACACGCTCCGCCGGAGCATTGATCCCCCCACGGTGGTCATCCCAGGTCGGCAGATAGACGGATTTCTTCCCCTGAAGCTCGCGCGGCGAAAGCCACTCCATCAGCATATTCTTGTAGATGTTGTTCGCCAGCCCTCCCTCATCCTGCCGCACCAGCGCCCGCGTATTCCCGGAGAGAACCCCGATCGGCTTATCCGATGTGATCGATATCCCCGCCAGCGATATCTGGCTGGTGGCAAATACGTTGGTATCCACCAGACTCTGAACCTGATACGCCTGATGCTCCCTCAGCGTCAGCGTCATCGATGGCGATCCCGCAAACATGTTCGAACGGGCGTGGATTGTGACGTGCGTATCGTCGTGCGCGGCAATGATCAACGCCTCCGCGGGCGCCGGACTGTTGGTAAATGGAACATTCAGAAGACCGGCCTTCCCGATATCCTTCACGACCCCCCCGTCCACTCCCGCGAGATTATAGCTGGTTCCCCACATCTCCACCGGAAGCGGCGTCCATGCCTCGCAACTCTGCGCGGTGGCGAAATAGCAATAGACCACGATCGGTTGATCGGCGGTCAGACGGATGGTGTTCTCCTGAGGGGTGTTGGAAACGACGATAACCTGACTGATGATAAGATCATGGATCACGAATTTTCCCGCCGGTATCGTCACGATGGTCCTCGTGGCCGGATACTGATCGATAACCACGCGGTTCGGCCCGGTTGGGGAATACATCATGATCGAAAAACCGGTCTTCGTCCTGGCGTTGGGAAATCGTACATCCACCACATTGGAAACGGTGTCGGGAAAGGCGATCAGATAATTCAGCCCCGATACAGGGCTCTGCGCCCGCAGAAGCGCCGGAAGAAACAGGGCCGAGAGAATGGTGAGAAGAGATATTCCGATGCGTGGCAGAGAGTGAAATCGATTCATAATTGAACCCGGATACTATAGTTACTTGTGATACCCAGACTATTCATGGAATGGCGCTGCCGGGTCGCCGGCTCCGGAGTGTTAATCTCTATAAGCTCTGAAGCGAACACAATGCAGAAATATCCGCCCGGATAAAGACCAAACTGGCGAATGCTTGTCGCGGTGGAAGATGTTTCGTGGAGAGGATGGCGCCTTGAGCAATGGTGATCGGATGCTGATGCTCAGCTCAGGGCAAAAAAAAGCGCCTTCGGTGAGAAGGCGCTTTTGCGCGGAGAGATTATCGCGCGGGCATCATCTGCGCACCATCAGCAGGCGCGTTACGTTCCAGATTCCGGAGGTGATCCGGCAGTAATAGACGCCGCTGGGCTGTGTTGCCGCGTTCCAGGTGATCGTATGCTCGCCATCGCTGAGATTTCCCTGGAAGAGCGTTGCCACCTTCACCCCGGCGGCATTGTAGATTTCAAGCGATGTATGGCCCCCCGAGCCTAGCCGGAAGTTGATCGATGTGCTGCCGCTGAACGGGTTTGGATCGATCCGCTCGACCGCGTACCCCGCAACCGCCGTCTCCACGCCATCAATCCCCTCATCCTTCACCTTCACGCTGCCGCTCCAGACCGACGTATCGCGACAGTCGCGGGTGGAGGCCCAGAGGCGGGCTGTCACAAAGGCGGAATCGGGGACCGGCGAGCCGTAGCTGACGGGGATCGTAATGCACTGGTTCGGCCCGAGCTGCGTGGCCTTCAGGCTGTCCATCGCGCCGCTGCTGATGCTGAACGATTCCGACAACCAGGTGATCACCTTCTGCTCCGGCCCGGATGGGTTGGCGAAGGAGATGGTGCCGCGCCCCTTGTTGCAGATCTGAAGCGGCAGAGTTTTCCACTCGTTGGTATCCAGCGTTCCAAAGTCGAGATCCCCCACGGTAAGGCATGGGACCGCGGCGCCGACAAGCACCGGAATCCGAAGCTCCGTGCAGGAGAGCTTGACGCGGATCGTGTCGATATAGAGGAGGTTCTTCACCGTGGGAGCCGCCTCGATCGTGATGCGGAACATCCCTCCCGGCGGGATCGTCACGGCCTTCACGGGGCTCTGCGCGGGTCCGGGAGGATCGGTGGCAATCACCTTCATGGCTCTGTTGCCATAGAGAAGGAATGTGTTGGAGATCACCACGGGCCTGGCTGAACTGTTCATCACCGTGATCGTGGTATCCTTTACCGAGTTGTTGTTCACATCGCCGAAATCAAGCTGGCCGCTGACAGCCGGTTCCAGATGCTCGGCCATATAGTTGAAGGGGACGCGGCTGATCTTCCCGGCGCGATCGGTGATTACCACGGTGCCGTGCGCGTCCAGCGCGGGATCGGAGGGCATGACGCTCAACTCCACATCGGAATAGCCAATCACTCCGCCGGCACCGACCGGGCTGACGGTGATGATCTGCGTGTTGACGGCACCGCTATCCAGCGTAACCGAACGCAGACCAAGCGGACTGACGTTGGTGGCGTGGGTCTTGATCGTCAGGCTGCACGGCTGCCGCGTGGTGTCGATCTTGAGCGTATCGCCGCTCCGAAGGATGTTCCGCTCGGGAGCCAGCGGAAAGCCCATCGACAGGCCGACTTTTTCCTGATACGTGGATGGGGTGGTCACTTTTGGCGGCCGGCCGGTGAGGATATCGGGCGTGTAGATTTCGTAGCCGTTGCGAAGCCCGCAGATATAGGCGGCAAAACGTGAATCGGTCCGCGATTCGATAAAGTGCGTAACGCCCGGGGTAACGGGATAGCTGGCCCAGATATAGCCGGTTCCGGGAATCGGCCCCTGGTTGAAGATGAACGGCGCCCCCGTCTCATCGTACAGCCCTTCCTGAGCGTTGGTATCGGCCACGACGTTGAGGTAGTACGTCATGTCGCTGTATTCCGGCGGCGCGTAGTATGGCGCGAACCTGGTCCACTGCTCCTGCGGCGTCACCTCCACCATGTAGGAGGTCCAGCAATCGTAGTTGCCGCTGCCTGCCCTGCCGGAAACCGTTCCATTGAACCGGACAACAGCACCGCAATTCATCATCACCTGCGCCGGTTGCGTGGTCTTGAAACCGCACGGACGGTTTGTCGTGATCCGGTAATCCCTGGTCCGGGACATCAGCACAACCCCCGAATCGATGGTCTTGGCGTCCTTCTGATAGTAGACAGTGGTTCCGGCGGCACTGGCTCCGTAGACCCGCACCGTCTCAGCCGCCCGCTTTTCCGCCAGCTTCTCCCCTTTTTCACCGGTGATATGCCGGGTATCCCACGTGGGAAGATAGGCGAAGTTCTTGCCGTACTGCTCGGTGGGAACCAGCCATTCAACGGCCAGCCCCTTCAATGCGTTGTTGGTGACGGCGGTGGCATCCGATGTTGCCTGCGTCCGCGTATTTCCGGAGATGACGCCGATGGGCCGCGAAGCGGAGATATACGTGCCGGCGATATCGGGCTGAATCGTCCCCTGATCCTTGACCACGGTATCGACAAAGCTGCGAACCTGATAGGTCTGCCCGGCGTTCAGCATCACCGAAACCGGCGGAGCCTCCAGAAGCTTTCCGGTTGCGCTGATGTTCACCTGCGTGCCATCATACGCCGCCACAATCAGAACCTCCGCGGAGGCCATCAGATTTTTATGAACCGATTTCTTCGCCTGATCCGTTCTCATGTCGATCACGATATCCCCCGGCATCGACGCGGCGAAATATTCCTTCCCCCACTTGTCCACCGGTATCGGCGTGAACCCCTCCGCCCCGAACTTGGTCATCATTGTGCAGTAGACCACGATTGGAGCCACCGACTGCACAAGGATGGTGTTGTCGCCCGGAACGCCGATATCGGTCGAGACCACGTTGTTTGCCAGCGTTGGGCTGGTGTTCACCATGACCGATGAAAATTTCCCGGCCTTGAGATCGACCGTTTTGTTGATATGCTTCCCCACCAACGTGACCTTGTTATCCACCGAGGAATAGAGGAGCACGGAGATCAGCTCGGTCATCGTATTCGGATACCGAATGTCGATGCCGTTGATCGTGGTGTCGGGAAAGGCGATCACGTATTTCGTCCCGGAGCTCATCGAGTCCAGCGACGGGGACTGCGCGCGCGCGGCCATCGCATGGCCGAACAGAAGCACGCCGAGGATAAGCACGCAGTTTGAGGGGAGAAAGCGCCGGAGTAGAGTAGAGAGTCTCATACCTATCTAGTTAATAGGAGCGAGTTGTCGAACGGCGTGAAGGGGATGGCCGTTCAGGAAGTGAGGGACTGTAAAGATATCGTTCTCCCCGGTCCCGACACAGAATTTAATATTGGGACGATGCGGGGGGAACGAATCAAACGCGGGAGGGCATTCTCTTCAGTAATGCCGTGAAGGGGGGGATGGTTACAACGTCGTCGGCTGGGGGACGGTGAAACGCGTCGGGGCAATTCATGAATTGCCCCAACAGCCCCAACGTACCCCCTTAATCGCCTACCTCTCTTTTCTATTTCGCCAGAATCAGCATCCGCGTGCTGGTCCACGTACCGGAGGCGATCCGGCAGTAGTAGATGCCGCTCGGCAGTTCACCGGCATTCCAGGAGACGCGATGCCCACCGCCGGGCATCATGCCATCGGCGAGGGTAGCCACGCGATCCCCCTGGGCGTTAAAGACCCCGAGATCCACATGCCCCGCCGATCCGAGCGTGAAATCGATCATCGCGCGCCCCGTGGTCGGGTTCGGCATGATCTCCCGCATCGTATAACCCGCAACGGCCGCATCGTCCACGCCATCGATCGGCGTTCCCTTCTTGACAACCGCGTGAACCACGCAGGTATCGCGGCAATCCCTGGTGTTCGCCCAGAACCGGGCAACCGCCTCGTACGTCCCCTCCGCCTTCGCCTTAAACGTGACCGGGATGGAGAAGCACTGGTTGGCCGCGATCTTCACCTGCTTCAGGCTGTCCAGCATCGTCTTGGGAATCGTGAATTCGATGGACGGTATGGTGACCGTGCTGCCGGACTCCGTGCTGCTGAAGGTGACGATGCCATGCCCCATGTTGCAGACCTGAATCATCCTGGTGATCGGCGTGTTGACATCGACGGCGCCGAAATCAAGATCGGCGACGGTGATGCAGGGGGGCGCCGGGCCGATCCTGACCGGAATGCCGATCTCCGCACAGTTCAGCCGCACCTTCAGCGTATCACGGTAGGCCGTGACCGCCACGGCCGGCGCCGATCGGACGGTAACGGCGATTGTTCCGCCGGGCGGAAGAACGGTGGGGGCAGCCGGCTGCGTGCTGATGATCGAGAAGGATGCGTTCCCGAAACGGAGATAAACATCCTTCACCTCCACGCTGTGATTCAGCGGGTTGGTGATCATGATGATCGAATCCTTTGTCCCATAATCCGCCACTTCACCGAAATCAACCTGGTTCACGGCGCTGAAATCGACGCGCGCGCCGGTGTAGGTAAACGGCAGCGTCCAGACCTTCGCAGTCCGGTCGGTGATGGTAACGGTGGCGTGGGCATCCCTGAACGGATCGGTCGGGACGATATTCACCTCCGCCGTGCTCAGCCCCGCCACATCCTTCACCCCGGCGGGGTTCAGATAGATGATCTTCGTGTTCTCCGAACCATCCAGCCTGATCGAGAGAAGGCCGACCGGGTTGGGGTTGTTCGCGTGGATCTTGATGTTCATCGAGCAGCGGTCGCTGACCGTATCGATCTTCAGATCATCCGACGGACGGAAGATCTTCCGCCCCGGCGCCAGCGGATAGGCATACGACAGACCAAGGTTCTCCACGTACTCCGCCGGCTTCGTCCCCCGGATCTCCGGGCGGAAGATCTCGTTCCCCTCGCGCAATCCGTAGATATAGGCAAAGAACTTGTGCCCGTCCCGCGCTTCCAGAAAATGGTTGACGTTGGCCGCATTGCTGTTCGGGGTGATCTCGATCGATCCCCACATCAGATCGGTGCCGGGAATCCGACCCCTGTTGAAATCGAACGGCGCGCCGGTTTCATCGAAAATCTCGTCGATGGCGTTGGTATCGGCCACCACGTTGATATAGTGGTGGACATCAACCGGGCGGGACTGGATGTAGTATGGCGCGAAGGTGCTCCACTGCTCGCGCGGGGTCAGCTCAACCATAAACGCCCCCCACGCCGAGAAGTTCTCCGTCCCGGTGGAGCCGGTGGCGGTGCCGTTGAACTTCACCACGCCGGAGGAATTCATCATCACCTCCGCCGGCACGCTGGTCCTGATCAGATGCGGCTGCGGGAAGAGGATCTTGAACGCACCGGAATGGGACGCATCCACCGTGAACGTATCGATGCCGTAGGGAACCTTTGCAAGCGATGCAAGCGTGCCGTTCGTGGCGCTGAATACCCTGACAAACTCGGCGATCCGCTTATCCCCCAGCTTCTCCCCCTGCACGCCGAGGATACGCACCGCGTCCCAGGTGGGAAGGTAGACGAACTCCCTGCCATACTGCTCCACCGATGGAAGCCATTCGAACATCATGTTCTTGATCGCGTTCCCCGTCACCGTGGTCTGCTCCGGCACCGCCTGCGCCCGCGTGTTGCCGCTGACAACGCCGATCGGCTTGGTCGCGATAATCTGCGCGCCGCCGAAATCGACCTGCGGATAGCCGGCATGATTGAAGATGGTATCCACGAAGCTCTGTATCTGATAGGCCTCCCCCGCGTTCAGGATCACCGATGTCTTCTCCTCATGGCTTACGCGGCCGTTCGGGTAGATCGATATCTGCGTCTGGTCGTAGGCGGCAATCACCAGGATCTCCCCGGAGGCCATCTTGTTGGTGCGGATATAGTTATTGCCGGGGCCGCGCGCCATGTCCACCGCCACCTCGCCGGGGATCGCCGCGGCGTGATATTCCTTCCCCCACAGGTCCACCGGCGTGGGAGTCCACCCCTCGCATCCGAACTTCGTCATCATGTAGCAGTAGAGAATGATTGGCTCCCGGGCCTCCACTCTGAACGTGTTGTCCGATGCCATGCCGAACACCGAAACCAGCGCGTGATCCGCCTGCTCCCTGCTGCTGTCGAGATAGACCGTCGTGAACTTCCCCGCCTCAAGATTCACCGTCTGGCTGAACGCCTTGCCGGTGATCGTTACGCTGTTGTCCACCGCCGAGTAGAGAAGGATTGCCACGGTGTCGGGCGCGGTGGAGGGAAAACGGGCATCGTTCGTGTTGGCGATCGTGTCGGGAAAGGCGATCACATATCGCGTGCCGGCCGTGTTGGGGTCAAGCGGCGGTTGCTGCGCCAGCGCGGATCGCGATGAAATGAGCGACGCGACGCAGCAGAGGAGGAGAAAAAGCGTCCATCGGAGGATGTAACGACAAAGGTTCATAATGGCTCCACGGGTGAGGATAGGAAATTTTGTCGGCGATGGAATGTGGATATCGGGAAGGCGATATATCACTCTCCGTCGCAGTCAATGCAACAGGTTGAATAGTTACCGGAGGGGATTCCGGGGTATGGATAGCAGACGGTTGAATAACTTCGGATAAGCGTGCCTGTTCCGTTACAAGCATTGCGGGAGCGCGGTGCGCGTATCCGGAGGAATCCGAATATCGCCATCGCAATGCATGCCGATGATGCAACGGGGCACAACCGGCCGGCCGATACTATGGGGATGGGTATGGGACGCGCGGAAGAAGATTGTCTCTCTCGGCAACAGAGAAGCCCGAAACGGCACCGGACATCCGGGAGCGCCGTTAAGGGCCGGGGCGAACCGCCGCAAAGATCGTTAAAATTCCGGGGAAGGAATCACATCCATGATACACCGGCCGAAATTATTCACCTCCCCCTCACGGCTCCAGAAATCGGAGGAGCATCGGCCCGGCGCCAAGCGTCAGGTACATGCCGATGGTCCAGATGCCGGCGGCCGTTTCGATCAGCTTGGCGTGCCGCGTGCTGGCGGTACGGAGGAAGATGAACGCCGGAAGAGAGCAGAGCACCAGCAGCCCCGCAAGCAGAAGAAACCCGGCAGCGCCAAACCCGGCATGCAGCGCCGCGAAAACCGCCGAAACAGCCGTCAGCGAAATAATGCCGATCCAGATCCATGTGGCCCTGACACGACCGTAGAGCGCCGAGTAGGTTTCCACGCCGATCTCCTCCCCCTCTTTTGCCCTGATCTTCCGCCCTATCTCTATCACGATGCCGTTCAGAAACGTGACCACCAGAAAGAACTCGATCCCCCGTGGAGGAGCCACGCCGGCGTTGATCCAGTCCAGCCCGGTTGTGTAGAGATCGATCATCGGCATCACGGCCATGTGGGAGAGCATGTAGATAAGCGGATGCTTCTTCAGCCATGCCCCCACAAAGAACTCCTTCCGCATCAGCAGCATGTAGCCAAGCACCAGCAGCCAGGCCGGAAGCATCGCCGGCATCACGATGCCGTTCAGCACGATCTGCATCACCACCACCCCAATCCCGATCCGCCCCAGCTCCCGAAGCGATATCAGCCCCCTCGGCACCGGACGATACGGCCGGTAGCGGGCATCATCATCGGCATCCTTGAACTCGTCGTACACTCTCAGCAGAAAAAAAAGAAGGAGCGATGTGATGGCGCCAACGGCAAACCGGCCGATCGGGATAAAGCCCGCCGCGCCGCGACAGATCCGCGAATAGGAGATCGCCGAGAATGTGAAGGTGAAGATCAGCAGGCCGTGGCCGGCAAACGGAAACCGCTCGCGCTGATAGCTGATAAATCGCGCCGCGAGCGATCCGCTCTCCCGCCCCCCCGGAATATCGCTCAATGCCGCGCTCCGTTTTTTCTCCTGCCGAAGAGCGCATGCGCCTTCGCGAAATCACCGGCGGCAATCGCGCCGACGATTGAAATCTCCCCGCAGAGAATCGTGGCCGCGCAGATCTCCGCGAACTTTCGCGCCGTGCCGTCGCCACGGCAGCCAAGCAGCTCCAGGCATTCGCGCTGCGTCGGCAGCCCGGTCCCGCCGCCGACCGTCCCCACGATCAGATTGGGAAGGGTGACGCAGACGTAGAGATCGCCATCGATCACATCGAACCGCGTGGTTCCCACAGCCGCCTCCGCCACGCACGCGGCATCCTGGCCGCACGCCAGAAAGATCGCCGTAAGCCCGTTGGCAAAATGCCCGTTCACGCCGATCGATCCGCTCTGAATGCCGTTGAGCACCGATGTCTTCCAGTAGCCCATCATCTCCTCCGGCGTGGTGTGCAGCCCGCGCTCCACAAGCGGACGGGGGATCAGCGCCTCCGCCGTCACCTTCTTCCCCCGAACGGTGGTAAAGGAGATGGCGGTCGCCTTCTTATCGCCCGAGAGATTTCCCTCCACATACCAGACAACGGGCTTCACCGGCGCATGCTCCACGATATACCGGCAGATGGCATCGGTGCAGATGGTGACCATGTTCTGCCCCGCGGCATCGCCGGTGTTGTAGTCCAGAACAAGGGTGATCTGGTTGCCGTCCACGCTGGAACGGATATCCTCCAGTCGCGCGTGCGAGGAGATCCCCGAGACGATTGCCTGAAAGCCCGCGCTCCGCTCCATCACCCAGATCAGGAATGTCCCGACCTCCATAAACGTCCTGAAGCGGAAGCTCGGCGAGCGCTGGACCCCCTCCACCAGGCAGATGGAGGTAACGCCCCCGGCCCGCGACACGATCGACGCGCCGCGATGATACGACGCCACCAGCGCCCCCTCCGTGGTTGCCAGCGGCACGTAGAAATCCCCCTTCGCCCCCACGCCGTTGATCCTGAGCGGGCCGATAATCCCGGTCGGAATCATCGTCATGCCGATAAAGTGCTCGATGTTCCCCTTCAGCTCCGCGTCATCCTCCAGCGCCGATTCGCCGCCGAGCCACGGGAGCTTCCTCCCCAGCCTCTCCTCCAGAAAACTTCGCCGTCGCGCGGTTCCCTCGCTGCTCCAGTTGCGGATCTCCGGCACCTCCGGCGGCAACGGCAGCCTGTCGGGAGAAACCGGGCCAAGACGGTCCGCGATCTCCTCAACCGTGCCATCCGCCAGAAGCCGTCCTATCGTTTTGTTCGCTCCCCTGCTCGACGTTGCCATGCGGTATCCGGTGCGTTGTTTGTTTCTGAAATTCGATAATCGTAACTGCAACTGTCGGGGCAGGTTTCAAACCTGCCCGGACGCGTTATTCCATGCGCGATGCGTGGAGTGAACGAATTGATCAATCACGATGCGCTGCGCGATTTCCCGTTCGCCGACAGAAGCGCCGGCGGGGTTGGGCAGGTTTGAAACCTGCCCCGACGGGTTGTTCTGTGCGTGTAGCGTGGAGTGAACGAATTGATCGATCACGATGCGCTACGCGATTTCCCGTTCGCCGACAGAAGCGCCGGCAGCTCCTCCATCCTCCCGAACACGCGCGCTCCCTCTGCCGCGAAGAGCGCCGCGTCATCCCCCGTCGCAAAGCCGAAGACCGTCATTCCCGCCGCCAGCCCGGCGCGCACGCCGTGAATGCTATCCTCCACCACCGCGCATCGGGCGGGATCGGCACCAAGCGTCCGCGCGGCGTGCAGGAAAAGATCGGGCGCGGGCTTCCAGCTTCCGATATCGTACGAGCTGAAGAGCCGTCCCTCAAATCGCGGGAGCAGGCCGGTTCGTCCCAGCGTCATCCTGATCTTCGCCACCGGGCCGCTGGAGGCAACGCAAACCGGTGTGCTGATGGCATCAAGCGCCTCCCCGATTCCCTCTATCGCCAGCACCTCGGCCTCCAACGCCGCCCCCATCCGGGCGCGCATGACATCCAGAAAGCCCTCCGGCAGTTCCCGTTGCAAAAGGCCGGCGATAATCGTCATGCACTCCGCCATCTGCCGCCCCCTGAACGTGGCAAGCGCCTGGTCGGTGCTCATATCGTGGCCGTGCTCGCGGATGATCTCGGCAATCACCCGGTTCCCGATCGTCTCGCTATCCACAAGCACCCCGTCGCAATCAAAAATGATCAGATCGTAGTTCATGATTCCCTCCTCTCTTCTTCCCGCGGCAAACAACGCCAGTGGTTCCCGGTGAAGCGACAACCGGTGTCAGCGTTTCTCCACCAGCTCCCGAAGTCGGTCGTAATCGATCTTCGAGCGATGCCGGGGATCGCGCGGGATTGCCCTGAATGACATCACCGTATCGTATGGGATGCCGGCTTTCGCCATCATCATCTCGATCTCCGCGACTGTCAGCTTCCTCCCCGGCGCGGGCTCCACAACCACCACCAGCCGTTCGCCGAGCTGTATGATTGTCCCGGCGGCAACGCCCTCCATCTCCAGCAGCCGTTCCTCGATCGGGAAGACAAAGATCCGCTCGCCGCCGTGGATAAAGCTCTGCCGGACACGCCCCGCCAGATAGAGTTTTCCTCCGGCGTCCAGATATCCCGCGTCGCCGGTACGGTGCCACACTTCATCGCCGACGAAGATCTTGTTCTTCCGCCAGACCTCGGGATCGCCATAATATTCCTTCAGCACATGCTCCCCCGCCACGCATATCTCGCCGATCTCCTCCGCCGGAAGCCGCAGCCGCTCCAGCTCCGCGCGATTCTCCGCGAGGAGTTCCTCCCGAATCGGAAGGATCAGCACCTCGATATCGGGCGTGGGCGTTCCCACCGGAAGCCCGCGACGGGGGAGGGCGGAGTCGCGAAGCAATTCCCCGGCGGTGATCGTGCTGATAGGCTCGGCTTCGGTGGAACCGTATACAATGGTGATTTCCACATTCGGAAACGCCGCCACGAGCGACGCCGCAAGGGGGGGGAAGACGGGAGCGCCGCCGAGAGCAAGGGCGCGGAGCGTTGGAAGCGCAACGTTCCGTTCGACACAGTATCTCGCCAGCAGATCGTAGAACACCGGCGAGCCGGATGTGGTGGTAACGCCCGCGCGGCGGATAACATCGACCACGGCCGAAGGATCGAACGACTCCACGTTGCGCGGATCGACCGGCGGGATCACCGTGGTGGCGCCGAGCGCAAGGTTGCTCAGCACAAACACCGGAAGCAGCGGCATGTCGATATCCTCCGCCGATGAACCCAGGCTCCGCACCAGCGCGTCGTGCTGCGCCACGAGAAAACGATGGGTTCTTCTGGCTCCTTTTGGCGTGCCGGTGCTGCCGGTGGTCATCGTTACCAGCGCGGGATCATCCGGCGCTGTAGCTGTTGGCGTTGTCGTTGTCGTTGTCGTTGTCGGGGCGGGTTTGAAACCCGCCCGTACAAAACCCGCCCGTACAAAACCCGCCCGTACAAAAC
>JBDSJW010000464.1:0-14374 GCA_039917235.1 Kapaibacterium sp. (SeqCode)
ACACATTTGCAAGGAGACTCCCTCATGGTCGGAAGATTCTGGCTACTTCTCCTTCTTGCCGGGTACCTGGCCGCGCCATCGGCGGGGTACGCGCAGAAAGAAAACTTCAAGTGGTATTTCGGAAACAAGGGGGCCATCGATTTCAGCGGTGGCGCCCCGGTGGAAACGCCGGCGTCCCGGATGTCCACACAGGAGGGATGCTCCTCGATCGCCGATCCGGTCACGGGAGAGCTTCTTTTCTATACCGACGGCGTCAGCGTCTGGAACCGGGTTCATGACGTGATGCAGAACGGCCTTGGGTTGTCCGGCCATTTCTCATCAACTCAGTCGGCACTGATCGTCCCCAAACCGGGGAGCGCCACCATCTACTACATCTTCACGGCGAACGTGGGGCCATATGAACCCAGCGTCGGGACGGGGATTTCCTACTCCGTGGTCGATATGAGCCTGGACAACGGCTATGGCGGCATCACCGTGAAGAACACGGTGCTTGCGCCGCACATGTGCGAGAAGCTCACCGCCGTCCGGTTCTGCGGTCCGTTCAGGAGCGGGTATTGGATCATTGCTCACGAATGGCAATCGAACAACTTCATCGTCTGGCCGCTTGAAGCAAAGGGGATTGGCGCCCCCGTGATCTCCTCCACCGGCCTGACCCCCAACGGCGAACCTTCAAACACGATAGGCTATCTGAAATCCTCCCCCGACGGCACGCGACTGGCGATGGCAACGTACAGTTTTGATGATCTTCAACTGTTTCATTTCGACAAAACGACCGGCATCGTGGGCCTTGAATTCGGCCTGACGATCGGACCGGGGGGCTACGGCGTCAGCTTCTCGCCGAACAACACAAAGCTCTATGTCTCGCAGGGATCGCTCTCCGGCAGCCCCTTCACAAAGCTCTATCAGTTCGATCTGTCGCTGAAAGGAGCGGCCGCCACGGCCCTCTCGAGAAAAGAGATCGCAACCGGAGGAGCGGCCGGGGGACTTCAGATAGGGCCGGATGGGAAGCTCTACATAGCGCTTCGCGGAATAGGGCTGGGGATTATTGATGACCCGGATGTCCCGGCGGAAGCATCACATTACCGGATTCTTCCGATGCGCTTCGGCGCCCCGATTTACGGGATACCGAACCTTATCGATGCCCGTGAGTGCCGCATTCTGCCGAAGGCGGGGTTTGCCGTCACCGACAGCGATATCTGTCAGGGGGAGTGCATCACGGCGTTCGATACCACCTCCCCCGCCACGGCGCAACGGATCTGGCATTTCGAGGGGGCCGATAAAACGACATCGACCGCCGCCATCGTCCGCCTCTGCTACCAGACGCCCGGCAGCTATTCCATCATCCTTGACGCATCCACCCCCGACGGAACCGATCGCGCCGTCAGGCAGATCACGGTCCATCCCCTTCCCCATCTCTCCGTCAGCCCCGATACCGCCTTCTGCATCGGAGGCACCGCCACACTGACCGCCGATGGGGCCGAACTGTATCAATGGAAGCCTGATGATCATCTCTCCTGCGCCACCTGCCCCACAACCACCGTGACGCCGCTCAGAACCACGACCTATACGGTGATAGGGACCAATGCCGCCGGATGCGCCGATACCGGAAGGGTGACGGTGCGGGTGGATACGCTCCTCGCCATCAACGCGGGGGGGGACACGGTGATCCTTCGCGGCGATAGCACGGAGATATGGGTGTCGCGGGGGCCGTATTCACGCTATCACTGGTCGCCGGCGGCGGGGCTGAGCTGTACCGACTGCCAGATGCCGACCGCCACGCCCGATAGCACCACCACCTACCATGTGGTGGTGACGGCGCCGGGAGCCTGTCCGGCAATCGACTCGGTACGCGTGGAAGTGCGGCGGAAGGATGGCATCGATGCCGGGGCTGATATCGCCATCTGCCGCGGCGAGAAGACCCAACTTCACGTCACCGGCGGTGCCGGTTTCACCTGGACCCCCACGGCCGGGCTCTCCTGCGCCGACTGCCCCGATCCCGTCGCCGCGCCCGACTCCACGACAACCTACGAGGTGGTCAGCATAAACCCCGATGGAAGCCACGCCCGCGATTCCATCACCGTGACCATCCTGAATCCTCCCATCGCGCACGCCGGACCGAACATTACCATCGACTCCGGCAAGGCGATACGGCTCTCCGCTTCCGGCGGAACCATCTATCAATGGAAGCCCACCGCCGGGCTCAGTTGCGCGAACTGCCCCGATCCCATCGCCGCCCCCGACTCCACGACAACCTATTTCCTTCTGGTCACCGACTCCTCTGGCTGCTGGACGCGCGATTCCCTTACCGTCACTGTCAGGCCCCCAACCGGCGTCGATCCCCCGTTTATCCTCTCGGCCGGACGTGATACCGCCATCTGCCGCGGCGACAGCATCACCCTTGCCGCATCCGGCGCCATCGATTATCGCTGGATGCCCGACTCGTCGCTGACATGCCCATCGTGCGCCACCACCATCGCCCGCCCGATGGCGACCACCGCGTACATCCTTCGGGGAACCGACTCCATCGGCCGGGTCGCGCTCGATACGGTCATCATCACCGTCCTGCCGACCGGAACGTTCATTGCGCATATCGATCGCAATCACACCATCTTCCCCGGCTCCGACAGGAACATCCCGGTCCTGCTCGACACATCCGCCGATGCGATGGCAATCAGCAGCTTTGGCTTTACGATCCGCTATCAGCCGCACATCCTCCGCCTGGCGCCGATCAGGACCGATGGCACGCTCATCAGCGGCTGGGCCATCACCATCATCCAGCGTGACGACACGCTCGGCATCCTCCGCGCCACCGCCCAGGCACCGCCGGGCGAAGTCCTGACCGGAACCGGCACGCTTATCGATCTGCCGTTCACCGCCTATCTCAGCAAGATCGATACATCATCGATTGATCTTGAGATCGATCTTCCGGATCGGCCGTGCATTGGCCAGCGCATCGGCTCAGGCTTTATGAAGCTTGACTCGATCTGCGGACTGAACTTCCGGCTGATTGAGGCAACGTCGAGCATGTACGGGATCAAGCCGGTGACGCCGAACCCGTTTGGGCCGGTCGGGGAGATCGGGTTTTCGCTGGGGCTGGATGGGATGACAAGCGTGGAGATCTTCAACGGCGGCGGCGAGCGGGTGGCGCTGCTGGCGCGCGGGATGATGGGCCCGGGCCGATACGGCGTACAGTGGAACGCATCGGCGTATCCGGCCGGGATCTACTTCTGCCGGATTGTCTCGGGCGACTGGAGCGGCATCGTCAAATGTATTCTGATCAAATAGCGGGGGGCGATCACCCCATCATGCGGCGTTTGTTGAGATATTCCACCAGCGCGACATCGAAGGGGACGGAGGTATCCAGAAGGAGATAATCGATGTTATGCTGCCGACATTCCCGCTTGATCCGTTCGGTGAACTCGGTCATCGCCTCGGCGTAGGCCTTTCTGATCTGATACGGCTGCGTCACTATCTCCTCGCCGGTTTCCATGTCGCGGAACGTGGCATCGGTGCCGAAGTTGAAGGTCCGCTCCATCGGGTCCAGGATCTGAAGGGCAAGCACCTCGTTCTGCTTGTGGCGGAAATGCTTCAGCGCGTTGATCACCTCATCCGGCTCGTCGAAGAAATCGCTCAGCACCACCACCAGCCCGCGCCGTTTGATCCGTTCGGCCAGCCTGTTCAGCGAACGCGCGGTTCCGGTCCCGCTGGAGGGCTTGGCGGCGGAGAGCATCTTGAGCACTTCCTGGAGATAGGAAGCGCGCGAGTGCGGCGGAAGAAAGCCGCGCAGCTCGGTATCGTACACAGCCCCGCCAACGGCATCCTGCTGCTTGATCATCAGGAAGGAGAGCGCGGCGGCAAGCGAGAGGGCATAATCGAACTTGCTCACCCTCCCCTGCGATCCATATCCCATCGATGCCGAGGAATCCAGGATCACGTACCCTTTCAGGTTCGTCTCCTCCTCGTACTGCTTGATATAATAACGGTTGGTGCGGCCATACACCTTCCAGTCGATATAGCGGATCTCATCCCCCGGCATATACTGCCTGTGCTCCGCGAACTCCACGGAGAACCCATGATAGGGGGATTTGTGAAGCCCGGTGATAAACCCCTCCACCACCATCCGCGCCCGCAGGTCCAGCGATGCGAGCTTGGAAACCACCTCAGGCCGAAGATATTCCCGATAGTCTTTCATAACGCCAAGATACGGGTCGGAAGGATATCATTCCGCCGACATCGGGCGCCGACGGAGATTTCCATCGGGTCGCGACGGAAGCGGCGCGGCGGCGGAACCGGAATCATCATCCGATGTAGTATCTTCGCCCCTTTGCGGGCCGAACCTCCCCGTTCATCAGCCTTTTTCACGAACATTTATACCGACTCCGAACGATGTCCCACGAAACAATTTCCATCGAGCGCAAACCGGAGGGCTATCTGGTCCTTACGCTCAACCGCCCCGACAAAATGAACGCGCTGAACATCCAGCTTCTCGACGAGCTTCGGGAGGCGATTGCCGAGGTGAGCCGCGATAAATCGATCCGTGGCGTGATCATCACCGGCGCCGGTGAGAAGGCGTTTGCCGCGGGCGCGGATATCGCCGAACTGAACCAGCTGGATGGCTCCACCGGCCGCGAATATTCGGAGCGGGGACAGCAGGTGTTTTCGATGATCGAACGACTTGACCGGCCGGTGATAGCAGCAGTGAACGGCTTTGCGCTCGGCGGCGGCTGCGAGCTGGCGATGGCCTGCCATATCCGCCTTGCAAGCGAAAAAGCACGGTTCGGCCAGCCCGAGGTAAACCTAGGGATCATCCCCGGATTTGGCGGCACGCAGCGCCTGACGCGCCTTGTGGGACCGGCGCGCTCCGCCGAGTATAATCTCACCGGCGATATGATCGACGCCGCCACCGCCGATCGCATCGGCCTTGCCAACCATGTCTATCCCCCGGATCAGCTTATGGCGAAGGCGGAGGAGATGATGATAAAGATCCTGGCGAAAGGCCCGCTCGCGGTCAGGAAAACGCTGGAGGCGGTTGTGGCATCTGTTGACGCGACGATCGATGAGGGGCTTGCGATCGAGGCCGGGAAGTTCGGCGAGTGCTGCGGAACCGAGGATTTCAAGGAGGGAACGCTGGCGTTCCTGGAGAAGCGACCGGCCGGGTTCACGGGACGGTAGAGTTGTATCGCACGGCCCGCCGAGAAGGAACGGAAGAAAAATCAGGCGGCACCAATTATCAAAAGGGGCACGGCAGTAACGCCGCGCCCCTTTTCGTTGTCAGTCAATCGGTTCAGATCTTCCGCTTACATGGTGTGCTTGCAGTAGGCGATCTGATCGTAGACATTATTCGGAACGCCATCCCCGGTCGTCAGCAGAAGCTGAGCCGAAAGGGAGACGATGTAGGCGCAATCCGCCAGATCGGCGAGCGCCCAGGCGCTTGGGATGGCGGTGCCATGCTGATCCGCGGCATTGGCGGGAACGGGAAGGGTGAAGTTGTATGTCCCGCCACCGCCGACCATCGAGATGGAGACCGCGCCAAGGTTCGGATGCGCCGCCGTGAAGAGGACATCGAGCTGCGTGGTGATCTCATCGCACCCGCCGATAAGCTGCGCCACATTGATCATCGCCAGCCCAAGCTGCCCCGATACCGCATTGGGGCCGCTCCATGCCGGATGCGAGAGGATGTTGTTATAGAGCGTGTTCTCCACCGCGATATGATGGCACGTCCCGCCGATGGTGGCGCTCCCCGCAATCCCCTGCTCGCGAACCCACATCCTGATGGCGAAGTGCTTGTTCTGCGCCAGCGGAGCCACCGCCGTCTGCGACTGCCCCGTCACAAGCCCTGTCAGGTCGATCGCGGGGAATGCCGCAAGCTGGGTTGTGTTCAGGTTGATCAGGTTGTTGTTCGGAGCAAATGCCCCGGTCGGCAGGTTGATATCGGTCATCTGCGGCACCTTGATCCAGCCATCACCCGTGAAGTCGATGTTGCTGAGGAAGTACGGCGTCATCTTGACCGGGTTGGAGCCGGGAGGATTTGGCGGAGAGACGAACTTGGTGATATCGCCGATCTGCGTCCCCGCCACCTGCGCGGTCGGCACCTGCGTCCACGAGCCGAGCGGGTTGCCGTCAACGTCCGTGGGGCGTACCTCGAACATGTACTCCACCGGGTTGTTGTTGCGGCGCTGCGAGAGAATGCCGTTGAGACGGAGCGATGAGAAGAAGGCGCGGTTGTCGCCGATCGTCCTGCCGTTCCCCGGCGCGAAGCTGTTCACGTTAGTCTCGTAGTACAGCCCGCCGATCTTCGTGAAGACCGATGGAAGCTCCGTTGGCGTATGTGGCGGAATCTTTTTCGGATCGACGCAGAGGGTGACGCAGAAGCAGGTCCCCACGTTCTCGCGTCCCGGCTTGCGACCGTCCGCCTGGGTCTCCTTCAGCAGCACGATCGCCCCCGGCACCGTCTCCACGCTGAAGTAGAGATCAGGCCCGCTTGTATGCTCCACGTTGATGCCGAGCCATGAGAACGGGGTCTTCTCGAAGGATGACTTCGCATAGTAGATCCTGAACTTCCCCTGAGCGTCGGTCATGGCGGAGCCGAGCGCATCATCCTGGAGCCAGTCCGCGTCGAACGCCCTCACCCGCACGCCGCTGATCGGCGTCTTCGTCTCGCAATCCACCACCTTGCCGCAGATCACCCACGCGCCGAACCGCGAGCGGATCAAGCACCAGTAGCGGAAGGGGATGCAATACTCCCACCCCGCAACCTGTCCGTTCTCCGTCTTCCGCCACGCCGGCTGAACCGTCGTCAGCGTAACCTGCACCGGCTCATGATCCCCCTCAGGAGCATTTGGAACCGTCTCGCAGTAGACATCGATCTCGAACGCCTCGCCGCCGTAGCGCGTGTTATCCCCCAGCTCGAAGGTGAAGTTTCCGTCGGCATCGGTCCGCGTCTCGGCAATCAGATCGCCGCTCTTCTGCTTTACTTCGTCCGGCGTCAGAACCCGGAATGTGTCCTTTGCGTTGGCGCCGACCAGCGCGGCTACGTTCTGCTCCTCCCGGTTCCGGTACAGGCGAACGATGACGTTTGACAGAGCCTCCGAACACTCCGCGCAGATATATCCGCAGAGTCGTCCCTTGAACAGGTAAGCCATTTCAATACCTCGTAACATTGAAGATGTGAACAGGATGCACGGCCTCCTCGGTTGGGGGACCGATTCAGTACTTCGTGATGATATATCTATCGAGACCACGCCATCGCGGCCGTTGATATTCGACGGAATGCGAACTATGCTCGATACTCGCGCTCTCTCGCGAAAGCCGGTTATGGCAGATTACGCCGGCGAACCAGTTGGGGGATTATTCGCCGCGGAATTCCGTTCTCAAATCAGACTGTGCAAACCTACGGAATGGTGGTCCCGAAATCGTGCTCAACGGACGTGGTGCCCGCGTTATTTGGCAATGATAATACCGCATAGCCATGCGGCCTGCGTGGCGATCGTCAAAGAAATCAGAATTATTTTTCGGCGTGATGATGCGTTCTCGTTTCCCCGAATCTCGTAGCGCGTAAATGGCATTTATTCCATGATAATGACACTACCTGCACGTGGTGAATTATCCGCCGGATGGAATCGGTTGCCGGTGCGTGAATTGAATTATCACGGGAAGATATTATCGAATGATCATCCCTTCGCGAGCAGCGATTTGATCATCGCGAAGAGAAGCGGAAGCATGATCTCGTGATGTCCCGTAAAGGAAAATCCCCGGCCGCTCTCCTGCGTGGGACGCTGCACCACATTGACACGCGGGCGATAATGCTGGATCATGTCGAAATTGGCGGTGGTAAAATCAAAGGCGGGAGCGCCAAGGTTCCGGGCAACCGTCAGCGCCTTCAGAAATATCTCCGGCAGGATCACCGCGGAGCCGGCATTCATCACCACGCCACCGGAGCCAAGGCTCTGCAACTGATGGCAGAGCGCGCGGAAATCGCGAAAGGAAAGCTCGCCGGTCGCCTCGCCGCTCATCGACGGCTGCTGGTGAATGATATCGGTGCCGAGCGCCGCGTGGATCGTAATCGGCAGGCCAAGGCGGACGCAGGTCGCCATAATCGATGGCCGGCCGGGGTTTGCCTCGATGATCGCCTCCCCCACCGCCTCCCCGAAGCCGATCTCCCCATCCTCCGATTCATACGCCCGCCGGAGCGCGCCGTTGATAAACTCCCCCGTCTCGCGCGACATCCCGAACGTCCCGTCGGCGATCGTGGCCGCCACATCCTCCGATGTCTCCCCGAACAGCGCCGACTCGGTATCGTGAATCGCGCCGGCGGAGTTCATCGCAACGCCGGTCAGGATCTTCCGCTCCAGAAGGTCACAGACCAGCGGCGCCAGCCCCACCTTGACCACGTGCGCTCCCATCATCAGAATAAACGGCTTTCCAAGGCCGACAGCGCGCGCCGCCAGCCCCACAAACGCGCGGAGATCGCGGGCAATCAGGATATCGGGGAGCGAGTCGATAAACTCATCGAACGTGCTCCCCGGCTCCAGCGGGCTGGCCCAATCCTCGGCGGCAACCTTGCTTTCACGGCCGGCGATGGAGATAAGCTTGATCTGCGACAGGTCGGTTTTCGGGAAACGTGACATAGACCACGAAGATAGGCACCGTCGGGGCGGGTTTCAAACCCGCCCTCCCCCCGTATTCTCTCTACTGATGCTCTTTCTATTTCTAAATCATGGATCAGGAGCGGTTTGAAACCGCCCCCTACTGATGCTCTCTCTTCTTAAATCATGGATCAGGGACGATTTGAAACCGCCCCCGACTGCTACCGCACCTTTACCACCGGCAGCACGCGCATTGCACTCCCTATCCGAACCCGCGCATAATAGACCCCATTGGCCACCGCCGTCCCCGATGCATCCTTTCCGTTCCAGAGGATCGCCCGCCGTCCCGCCTGAAGATGCCCCTCGAAAAGATTGCTCACGACCGCTCCGCGAAGATCGACGATATCGGCAACCACCTGGCTCCCCGCCGGCAGATCAAGCGTGATCTCGGATGACTCGGAAAAGGGATTCGGCATTGCCTCGATGGCTCGTGTGGCCGGGACCGCGGGTTCCACCGCCGCAACGATCGCGTTTTTGTAGCGGACCATCCCCAGGCCATGCACCGCCAGCCAGGGATGCCCGGCGGTATCGATCGCCAGCCCCCAGGTATTGAACCTCGGGAACGGGAGCGTCATGGTATTGGTTTTCGTAAGCCCATCGAACCTGATGAGCTGCGGAGCCGAGGGATCGGTATGAGCGCCGGGATAGACCCAGATGGCGCCGCTCCGCTCCACGACGATATCGCCGACAATCGGAAGCGGAAGCCCCGCCGGCCCCACGCCGATGCGATCCCACACGCCGTTCCGATGTCGGGCAAGCCCCTGATCCGTCGCGACCCAGATCTCCCCTCTGATCCCGGCGACGATGCCGGAGATGTTGTTCGATGGGATTGTGCTGTCGCTCGCCGTGATATTGGTGATCTGCGTCCCCTTCAGCCTGTACAACCCCTTCTCCCGCGTGCCGATCCAGACCACGTCGGCGCTGTCCACGGCAAGCGCGCTGACGCCGCCGGTGAGCGGGAGTTTGGTCCCCGTCCACTTCGTCCCGTTATACATATCGGCGACAACCTGGGTGATGTTGAACGGCACCACCCCCGGCTCCAGCAGCGTCCAGACCGCGCCGGTGTTTCTGCTCACGGCGATATAATAGACCTCGTTGAAACCGGCGGTGCCGATGTTCTTCCACCCGCTGGAATCGCGGCGCCGCAGTTCCCCGTTGGAAAATGCCCAGACGCGCCCCTGCCGGTCCACCGTAAGCGCCATAATCCATTCATTCCCCAGCTCGTGCTTCCAGCCCGTTCCATCATAATGGTCGATTCCCTGATAGTGCCCTCCCGCCCAGATTCCACCGGCACTGTCGGCAACGACGATCCCTTCGTACGCCAGCGCTGAATCGGCGCCGGCGGGGGTGAAGTATTCCCAGTCATCGGGGTTCTGCGCGGCGGCGGTTGCCATAATCAGGGGGAGAAGCGCGATGAACGCAAGAGATCGAATGGAGGACATGATCGCCGGTTGCTGTTGTACGGTTGTCGGAAATTGTGCCGTAATATCACGCGGCCTTCGGACGGAGCAAAACCAGAATTCCCGAAACCAAAGGATTCCAACGGAGGCAATCAGCCACGTCCGGCATCATCGGCAATACCCCAACATCCCCCCGATCCTCTTATATTGAACGCGGTCTTCTCACCCGTCACTTGCCATGTCCAACTCCGCGAGGGGACCGTGGAATGGGCCGCCAGCCCATTGTAAGGATGCACTTCCAGGCCATATCGATATCATCTCTATGGATCGCTATCAGTTTTTTCTGAGACGAAATCCGGATATGCCGGAGAAGGAACCGGAGCGTTCGGTTGCGGCCGTCACGCCAAGCCTCGCCAGATACTCCGGCCCCTGGAACAGAAGGACCATCGCCCATCTTCTCCGCCGCGCCGTCGTGGCGCCGACGTATGCGGAGATGCAGACCGCATCCACGAAGAGCATGGATGAGCTGATCGATATGCTCCTGACGCCCAACGCGGCATCGTCCGCCCCGCACGGCTGGTGTGGTGACTGCGTCAGCAACCCCAACGTCCCGTGGTATGACCAGCGGTTTGATCTGATCGACGCGTTCAACATCGAGCTGCGGCGCTGGTGGTATCAGCAGATGGTGAACACCAATCTCTCGCTCCAGGAGCGGATGACCATCTTCTGGCACAACCACTTCGCCACCAACGCGTTTGTGCTCTACGACCCGCGCCTGATCTATTTCCAGAATCAGATCCTCCGGCAGCGCGCGCTGGGGAGCTTCCGCGATCTGGTCCGCGCCGTGACGACCGACAAGGCGATGCTGATGTTCCTTGACGGGAAGTACAGCAAGAACAACGGCTACGTGAACGAGAACTACGCCCGCGAACTTCAGGAGCTCTTTACCATCGGCATCAGCGATAACAACGGCACGCCGAACTATACACAGGCCGATATCCGTGAGGTCGCCCGCACGCTCACCGGCTGGGACTGGCTGGGCTACGGACCATCCGGCGGGGATGCCGCGTCCAACCTGCTGACCGGGCACGATCCCACCACCAAGAAGGTGTACGACGGGACGATCGCCGGCAACACCGACGGCTCCCCGGAGCTGGAGCAGTTGCTCGATATCATCTTCAACCGCGAGGAGACCGCGCGCTACGTCATCCGCAAGCTCTACCGGTTCCTTGTCCATACCGATGTCACGCTTACGCCGATCTACCCGATAGCGCCGGAGATCGAGGAGAATATCATCGCGCCGCTCGCCGCCGAGTTCCGCGCCGCCAACTGGAACATCTCGGTGGTGCTCCGCCGTCTTCTGACGTGCGAACATTTCTACGAGGATGATATCATCGCCTCCACGCTGAAAAGCCCGACCGATCTTCTTGTAAGCACGGTGCGTGGGATGCGGACCGCGCCGATGGCGGGGAATGCCGGGGATTATGTCTTCGAGATCATGCAGAACCGCGCGGTCACGCTTGGGCAGAAGCTCTTCTTCCCCCCCGGCGTGCAGGGATGGAAGCATTATCGAAACTGGATCAGCACATCCACGCTGCCGCAACGGCATCTCTACACCGATCAGCTGGTCAACGGCGTCCCGGTCACCCTTACGCTCAGGAGCGCCGCGCTCTTCCCCGATGCCGTGCAGTATGCGTCGGGAACCGCCATCATTGATACGCTCGCCTTCGCGAAGCAGTTCCCATCGTTCTCCGATCCGGAGGCGCTGGTCGCCGATATCGCCGAACATATGCTGGCGTACGCGCCGTCGCGGAAACTCCTGGACCGGCTTCTCTACGAGCTTGTGGCCGACCGCGCATATGAGTGGAAGGATGCCCCGGATGAGGCAAAGACGATCCGCCTGCGGGCCATGCTCCGCTACCTGATGCGCTCGACCAACTACCAGTTGATGTAAATCACGCAATCCCATCCCGGAGCAACGGACAGATGAAACGTCGCACATTTCTCACGAGAAGCAGCTCGCTCCTGGCCGCGCCCATCCTCCTGAACGGCATGCGCCTCAGCGCCTGGGCGGCGCCCACGGAGTGGCTTGCAAGCCTGGCCGGTGCCAGCGACCGCGTGCTGGTGATCATCCAGATGGAGGGGGGAAACGATGGCCTGAACATGGTGATCCCGGCCGAGGATGATCAATACTACAAGCTCCGCCCCACGCTGGGAATCGCGAAGTCCGTGGCGCTCCCGCTCGCTGGACAGCCGCTTCTCCGCCTCCATCCGAAGATGGGGGGAGTCAGGAGCCTTTTTGATGATGGACGGCTGGCGATCGTGGAGAACATCGGCTACGATGGGATGAATCTCTCCCATTTCACCGGCACCGAAATCTGGAACACCGCCTCCGGCAATCGTCAGGATCAGTTCCTCCAGACCGGCTGGATAGGCCGGTATCTCCAGCACGAGTACCCCGATTTCCCGGCCGTCCTTCCGGCCGATCCTCCCGCGATCGAGATCAGCCTTGCCACATCCACCGTCTTCACGGTGCAGGGGGCATCGATCGGCATGTCGCTCACGGACCCGCAGCAATTCTATGGTCTGGTCAACGGCGGCGCCATCGTCCGCGATGATCTGGCCCCCGATAACCGCTCCGGCCGTGAATGGAACTTCGTGGACTCCATCAACAACCAGTCGCAGGTCTACAGCGAGGTGGTGCGGGCGGCGGCGCAGAAGGGATCGAACCGGGTGAGCTACCCTGACGACAACCTCCTGGCGCAGTCGCTTGGGATCATCGCCCGTCTGGTGGCCGGCGGGCTTGGGACCAGGATCTACAAGGTGACGCTCGGCGGGTTTGATACGCACTCCACGCAGGCCCCGCAGCATGAGAAGCTCCTGACGACGCTGAGCGATGCGATCAAGCTGTTTCAGGATGATCTGATTGCGCTGGGCGTGGACCAGCGCGTTGTCGGCATGACCTACTCGGAGTTCGGGCGTCGCGCCGGGGAGAATGGCAGCGGCACCGATCATGGCACCTCGGCCCCCCATTTCGTCTTCGGCTCATCGATCGATGGCGGCAGGGTTTTCGGCGGCATCCCGAATCTTGGAGCGCTGGACGCCAACGGCAACCTCCCGGCGGCTGTCGATTTCCGCTGCTACTATTCATCGATCTTCGCCCCCCTCTTCAATCTCGACGCAAAGGCGATGGCAACGGTCCTGCCGATTCATCCGTGCGATCTCCCCGACTATCTCCCGCTCTTCCGCATCCCGCAGAGCGGCGCCGATTCCCCCGCCGCCGCCGCAACCGGAGTGTCGGTGACGGTTCAGCCCAACCCCGTCTCCGGCGACGCGCGCATCACCCTCCGGTCACCACGCCGGGGGACGGCAACCATCATGCTTACATCGGCAGGCGGCGAGCGGGTGCGGAGGCTCTATAGTGGGGAGATGGAGATGGGAAGCATGATGCTGCGATGCGATCTCTCCGGCGTGCCCGCGGGAAGCTATATCGTGACCGCGGAGATCGCGGGGGGAATGGCGACGACGAAGGTAACGGTGGTGCGATAGGCGATCGGGACGCATCGCCACGGCCAGAACCCTCCATCAGCAATCTCATGCGAAAGATCATCCATATCGACATGGACGCGTTTTACGCCTCGATCGAGCAGCGGGAGGACCCTGAACTGCGTGGGCGACCTGTCGCCGTTGGAGGATCAAAGCGGGGAGTGGTGATGGCCGCGTCGTATGAAGCGCGCGCGTTCGGCGTCCGGTCCGCGATGCCTTCCGGCCTGGCGCTGCGGAAGTGCCCCGATCTTGTTTTTGTGAAGCCGCGCTTCGAGCTCTACCGCGCAATCTCCCATCAGGTGCGGGAGATCTTCCGCTCCTACACCGACCTGGTGGAACCTGTCTCGATCGACGAAGCCTATCTGGACGTGACCGACGCAAAGAAGGGCCTCCCCTCCGGGACGCTGATCGCACGGTCGATCAAGGAGGAGATCCACGAGGCGACCGGGCTGACGGCATCGGCGGGGATATCGTTCAACAAGTTTCTGGCGAAGACCGCATCGGGCATGAACAAACCGGACGGCCTGACGGTGATCCTCCCGGATGACGCCGAGGCATTTCTGGCGACGCTGCCGATCGAGCGCTTTCACGGGATCGGCCCGGCAACAACGCGGAGAATGCGATCGCTCGGCATCGAGAACGGCGGGGATCTACGGGAGCGTTCGGAGCGGGAGCTGGTGGAGAACTTCGGCAAATCGGGACGATATTATTTCAGAATCGTCCGGGGAATGGACGGTCGCGAGGTAAGCCCCGATCGCGAACGGAAATCGCTTGGCGCCGAGC
>JBDSJW010000465.1:0-4799 GCA_039917235.1 Kapaibacterium sp. (SeqCode)
CCAGCGCGCGTTCCCGCTTCCCGGCGCGGAGCACCAGATCGATTTATGTCGTCTCAACCCGTTCATCTCATGACTATTCAACCGCCATTGTTCGTGGCTCTGATCATCACGCTTGCCCTTGGGGGAATCGTGGTGGCGCCCCGCGCATGCGCTCAGACAACGCTTACCCGCTCGGTGATCTCCGGAGGCGGTGGGACCGTTTCCGATTCCGCGCACCATCTGCGCGGCACGCTCTCGCAGACGGCGGCGGGACGGGCGATACGGAATATCGATGACCGGCACGACGCGGGCTTCTGGTACTGGGCGTACCGGCCGGAATTCGTAGCCCATGTTTCGATTCCCCATCTCCAGGCCGAGGTCGGGACGCGCCTGACGGTGCCGATTCATCTCTCGGTCTCCGGGACGCGCCGCCCATTCCTCCCACGCGCATTCCATGCCCGCATCCGCTTCAACCACACGCTCCTCCGCGCGGCCGGAAGCACCCCCGCCTGCACCTCCACCGATCACGACTGCACGCTGGAGATCGACGGAACGGCGACGACAATGGATGGGAATATAGCGGAGCTGGAGTTTATCGCGGTGCTTGGGGATTCCGAGAGCACGCCGTTGACGATCGAGGAGTTCGAGTGGACGAAGAGCAACGATGAGAGGATCGCGACCGTGCGGGAGCCGGGGGTTTTTGACCTTCTCGGCGTCTGCCGCGCCGGAGGAGAGATCAGGCTGATACGCTCGGGGGCATTTGCCTCCCGGCTTCGTGTCTGGCCCAACCCCGTTGCCGATCGCGCCACGATGGAGTTCGTCGCGGCGGAGTCCGGGCCGGTCAGCATCCGCCTGGTCGATCTGCTCGGCAATGACGTGGCGCGCCTTGCCGCCGCCGATGCCGAGGCGGAGCGGCTCTACAGCTCGGAGATCGATCTGCGCGGCATCCCCAGCGGCCCCTACATGCTGGTCTACACCACCCCGACGGCGGTGATGACCCAGCGACTTCTGATCACCCGATAACCGGCGACCGGACCATGAGATCGGCAATCAACAGCACATCCATCCAGAGTTCGGATATGATACTACCAATCGGTCCCCGCATCCGGCCGCTGATCGCCGCGGCGCTTCTCCTGCTCCTTCCGGGGTTTGTTTCGGCGCAGAACAGCGCGCCGGACGCCACATCGCTTCAGAGTGAACTCTGGAGGATTGGAGGATATGCCGGCGCGGGGGTGTTCGCCTACAACGCCGATATCAGCGGCCTTCCCGGGGTGCCGAGCTGCTGCCCGCGCTATCAGGAGGGGACCGGGGGAGGAGCGGCGTTCGGCGTCGCGACCGAGATACCTGTTATCTCGCAGCTTTCCGCCGGGGTGCGCTTTCTCTTTACCACCTACAGCGGGGAGCTGAAGGCGGAGGAGCGGGAGCTTGTTACCTCCGGCAGCGATACCGTCACGGCGATCTTCGGCCATACCATCCACGTGTCGCAGCCGGCGCTCGGGGCGGAGGTGATCCTCTCGTACCGCGCAATCGGCGGCCTGAGAGTGCTGGCCGGCGGGCATGCCGATCTGATGATCGGCGGGACATACCATCAGAGCGAGGAGATCCTGGCCCCGAGCGACATACGGTTTGAAAACGACAGCCGCCAGCGCGGCCTGTACGATGGCAATATCCCGAACGAGACGCGCGTGCATCTGGCCGTGATGGCCGGCCTCCGCTACGATTTCCCGCTGAACAGGGAGAAGACGTTGCTACTGGCGCCGGAGATCGATCTGTGGCAGGGGGTGAACGATCTGGTCCGCGGGGAATCGTGGAGGATGCGGGGGATTAGGGCGGGGCTGACGTTCTACTTCGTCCAGCCGGGCGGGCGCGCGCCAACGCCGCTGGAGCCGGGAAGGTTATGAGCTCAGGAAGTTCAACGGAGAGATCTATCGCGCATATCTCCGGCTTGTGGATCGGATCTCGCGCGGCCATTCCGCGTCGGGACGCAATCGACGGAAATAACGACAACCGATAATCACTATAGAATCGCACGAAACCATGTCTACCATCAACCTTCGCGGGGCGTATCGCATCTCCATGCTGCTGCTGCTGGGCATTCTCGGCATCAGCGGCCGGCTTGCGGCGCAGGGGCCGGTTCCACGCCTCCTCTCCTATCAGGGAGTCCTCTCCGACAGCCGACGGACGGCCGTCCCGGACAGCACCTACACCATCACGTTCCGCATCTACGATGTGGGGACCGGGGGGACGGCTCTCTGGAAGGAGACCACCACCGTGCGGACGGTGGATGGGATCTTCGAGACGATCCTTGGAAGCGTCTCCCCGCTTTCGCTCCCGTTCGACAAGCCATACTGGATAGCGATGGAGCTTCAGGGGGAGCCGGAGATGTCGCCGCGCGTGAGCTTTGTGGCGGCACCGTACGCCATGCGGTCGATCGAGTCGGAGAACTCGCTGCGGCTCGATAAAAATGCGCCGGGCGTTGTCCACTCCCTTAACGCGCTGGATGGCAATCTGGTGCTGGTGGGGGAAGGATCGGCGGGGATAAGGATCTCCGGCGATACGCTTGCCGTGGTTGTGCCGCGCGCGCTGCCGCTGGGGGCAAAGGATGGGGATGTGATCCGCTGGAACGCGACAAATAATCAGTGGGAGGCCGCCTCTTCCTCCGTCGCCACCACTCCCCGACTCACGGGAAACGGCTCCACCGGCGCGCCGCTCGATATCGCGCGGATGGGGGCAACCGACGGGCAGCCGCTGATCTGGGATGCGACGCTGGGCGCATGGAGGCCGGGAACGGCCGGGGTGAAGGTTGATCCGCCGCTGCGTGGCGATGGCTCCGCCGCCGCGCCGATCGGGCTGCGCGATGGGGACTCCGATCGGCAGGTGCTGGTCTGGGATGCCGTGAGCAGGGGATGGAAACCGGCCGCGCAACGGGTGGTTGCAGCGGCGGAAATCAGCGGGAACGGGACATCATCCGATCCTCTTCGTCTGGCAGCGCAGGGGGCCACGAACGGACAGGTGCTCCGCTGGGATTCTCTTACCCGCGCATGGCATCCCGGACCGCCGGTGACCATCGCCACGCCGCCGCTCCGCGGAACCGGCACGCCGGCCGATCCGCTCAGGATTATTGATGGCACGGCCGCCGGCCAGCTTCTGATGTGGAACGGAACAAGCTGGATCGCGACCACGGCGCGGAAGCCGCTGGCGGGGGAGCTTCTCCGCTGGAACGCCGTCAACGGCGTCTGGGAACCGGCCGGTCTTACGGTGACAAACGTTGCCCCCCTCTCCGCCGGCGCAATCTGGTATGGCGATCCGGCCTCCACGGCAACCGAGCTGCCGATCGGCCGGCCGAATCAGGTGCTGGTGGTTGCTCCCGCTGGGGCCAACCCCACCTGGTCCAGCAACCTTACGCTGGATACGGTGCGCGCCAATGCCGCCACTATCAAGGGTGATGCGGCCATCGGCGGCGATCTGACGGTGACGGGGAATACGGTGCTGAAGGGGAGCCAGACCACCGGAGGAAAGGCGACGTTCAACGGCGCGGTGATCGCGAACGATTCCGCCGCGTTCAACGGACCAGTGCGGTTTGCGCGCTTTCCGGAGATCGGCCTGGCGAAGAACGCGATGATCGTGGGGGATGCCAGCGATCGCGCCGCCGCGTTCCCATCAACCAACAGCCGTGGCGCCGTGCTCCAGCAGGATGCCGCCGGAACGCCGGCCTGGTCGCGCAGGCTCGATATCGATTCAATCGTGGCGCTTGGCCTTCGCACCAGCGGCGACGCGGTGATCGGCGGAAATCTGTCGGTGCGGGGGACATCGGTCGATCTGCCGGCAGGCTCGATCGACAACGCGGAGCTGGCGAACTCCTCGATCAAGATGGCCTATGGTTCCGGCGTTGCCGGCGATGCCTCGGTCGCGCTTGGCGGGACGCTCAACGTTCGGAACAGCGGCGTTACATCGATCACCGGGACGCCTCGGCAGGTGATCGCCGATCGCTCCACGGGGGATATCACTCTGTCGCTTCCGCAGGATATCCATACCGATGCCACGCCGACGTTCGACGGGGTGATTCTGGACAACCTGAGCGCCGGAAGCCTTTCCGATACGCTGCTGGTTTCCAACGGCGGCAGGGTGCAGAGCCGGACGGCGGCATCGCTCACCGCGCTTTTCGGATCAAAACTGTGGACCACCACCGGCAACAGCGGGACCACGCCGGGGACCAACTATCTGGGGACCAACGATAACCAGCCGTTCCAGATCCATGTGGATCAGAGCCACACCACCGGCACCGACGGCCGTGGCCGCGCGATGCGCTACGAGCCGAACGATACGGCAGCCAACGTTATCGGCGGCTATCAGGGGAACAGCGTAAGCGCCGGAATCACCGGTGCGGTGATCGCTGGTGGCGGCCGCAGTGGCGGCGCGCACACGATCGCCTCGCGGGTCGGGACGATCAGCGGCGGCTACGGCAACTCGATCTCCACCGGATCGGACGCTGCGACAATCGCCGGCGGATATCAGAACGTGGTGGCCGCCAACGCGGTTCGCGCGACGATCGGCGGCGGGTGGGTCAACTCAATCGGCGCGGGGGCAAGGAATGCAACGATTGCCGGCGGTGTGATGAACATGATTGATGCGGCGTCATCGAACTGTGTGATTCCCGGCGGAGCGAATGACACGATCAGGACGAACTCGATCAACGCGGTGATCGCCGGCGGCAACGCAAACCTGATCGGGAGCAGCTCGCCGGCATCGACGATCGGCGGTGGGTTTTCCAACGCGATCGGCAACAGCTCCGGCAATTCCACGATCGCCGGCGGCCTGAT
>JBDSJW010000466.1:0-5553 GCA_039917235.1 Kapaibacterium sp. (SeqCode)
AACCGGAGCGACGGCACCGATGCTATCCTGTTATCGACCAGCGTCATCAGCGTGCCGGAAAAGGCGTTGTTGAACCCGCGCGCCACCACCATGTTCTGCGTCAGCCCCGACTGGACGATATCAAGCCCTGGAACCGAACGGAGATGATCCACGCCGCTCAGCGCCGGCCGCTCCTCGATATGCCTGGGATCGACCACCGTCACCGAGGCGGGGGCGCTCGTGATCTTCTCCGGCCGCCGCGACGCGGAGACCACCACCTCGCTCTGATTCAGCGTCCCCTCCTTCAGGACCGCGTCCACGCGAAGCGTCCCCCCCTCCCGCAGCTCCAGCGAATCGCTTTCAAACAGCCCGTAGCCGATAAAACTGGCCTGCACGCGATAGCGCCCCGGCGGGATTCCTCTCATGGTGTAGCGTCCGTCGCGAGCGGAGATTGCCCCTCCCTGCCGCGTGGTGGCGCTGCCGCCGGTCAGCCGGATGGTGGCCCCGGCGAGCGGACCGCCCGAAGCGGCATCAGTAACGCGACCGGTCACCGTGCCGCTCTGTGCCACCGCCGGAATCGCCGCGGCGATCGACAGAAGCGCAAGAAGAAGCGCCCGCGCGCCGGAAGGAAGAATCAAGCGAACCATGTATGCTCCATCAACGGTTGGAAGGTTTCGGTGGGGATGCCCCACGAAGCGGCGAACTTAAGCACTTGGAGGGACGTACGCTGATATTCGCGGACAATGTTTTTATGGCGATCTCCCGCTCCGCCGTCGTGAGCCCACTGCCGTACGCGGCGGCGCTGTCAGTCGGGATCGATATGGCGGCCATGCGCGCGCCACTCCCCCGCCAGCAGCATATACATATCGTGCCCCTCCCAGACGCCGTTGATCTGCACCATTGCCGGCGAATGGCCTATCACCCTGAACCCGCATTTCTTCAGCACCCGCGCCGACGCGGCGTTGCGGGGCATCACGTTCGCCTCCAGCCGGTGGAGCCCCAGATCCTCGAACGCGTACCGGATCAGCTTCCTGAGGCCGGCAGTCATCAGCCCGCGCCCCATATACTCCGCGTCAATCGAGTAGCCGAACCGCCCGTTCTGAAACACGCCACGTTCGATCGACGTGAGCGAAATAGTCCCGATAAGCTCCGCCGCCGATGTGAACATCCCGAAGCGTATCTCCCGCCCCTCCTCCCGCAATCGCGCCCCCCGCTCCAGCCGCTCCCGCTGCACTTTTGTCGTGAAGAAATCGGCGGGGGCAAGGGGGGACCACTCGCGGTGCGACTCACGGTTCCGCCGGTAGTACGCGGCCAGCAATGGGGCATCCTCCTGCTCCAACGGGCGGATGAAATAGGAAAGCTGAGGCTGAACGGATGGGCTCTTCTTCATGCGATCGTTGATGATACGATAACGGCGCGGGGGAATGTATTGAGCCGAAGTATACTGAACATGCGGCTGACACGGAACATCTTCCAGCACTGGGCCGTGGGATGGTTAGCACGGAGTTTGATACGTGAGATGGCGGCTCCGCCGATCAGCACGCATGATGATGAACCGGACCGATCGGCTAACTTGAGCCGATGTCAGGCTGTTCAAGGGGGATCAGCCGCAAGGCGGCCGAGCCTGAGCGAATGAGGCGTCCTCCGGGACACCGCAGTGAGCGATGGTGAAGGTCAACGCCGTGGATGACCTCCTTCAACAGTCTGATAACCGAATTATCCCCCCGTCTCGTATATGGTCAATGGCGCGGATGGAGTCTCCGCGCCACTACATTTATCATTGATCCGATGCCAAACATTCTCGCGGTCGGCACCATCTTGCCGGACAACATTCTTACGCAACGGGAGGTGCAGCAGTTCGCGCGCAACATCTACGGCGAGGCATTTCACGATATCGACCGGCTGGTTTCCGTGTTCGACAACGCGGAGATTGAGCAGCGGCATTTCTGCGTTCCGCTGGACTGGTTCGGCAGCTCAAAAACGTTCGAGGAGAAGAACGATCTCTACATCAGCAACGCCATCTCCCTCTCTGCCTCGGCCATCGAGCTGGCGCTGGGAAACGCCGGGCTGACCCATGCCGATATCGACTATCTTATCTTCGTCTCCACCACCGGCATCTCCACGCCGAGCATCGACGCGCAACTGATTCAGCGGCTGCCGTTCCGCCGGAACATCAAGCGGCTGCCGATCTGGGGACTTGGCTGCGCCGGCGGTGCCGCCTCGCTCTCTCGCGCCATGGATATCGCCAGGGCAAACCCGGCGGCGCGCATCCTTGTGGTGATTACCGAGCTGTGCGGGCTTACCTTTCTCCGCAACGATCTCTCAAAATCGGCCCTGATCGCCACCTCCCTCTTCGCCGATGGATCGGCGGCGGTGGTGGTTGGCGGCGATGACGTGCCGGCCGGCCCGCGCGCGGCGGCGCTGATCTCCTCCCGCACCACAACGATGGATGACTCGCTGGATGTGATGGGATGGGATATCGGCAACGAGGGATTCAAGGTGATGATCTCCCGCGATATCCCGGCGATTGTCAGAACATTTATGCGCGATTCGATCGAGGCGTTTCTGGAGGAGGAGCAGCTGTCGATCGACGATATCGATCATTTTATCGCTCACCCCGGCGGCGCAAAGGTGCTCCAGGCGTATATCGACTCGCTCGATCTGCCGCCGGAGAAGCTGGATCACACGCGGTCAGTCCTCCGCACGTGCGGAAATATGTCGGCATGCTCGGTGATCTTTGTGCTGGAGAAATTTCTGGAGGAGATCGCCTCGCGTACAACAGCCCAGCCCGCAACGGAATATGGCCTGCTGGGGGCGCTTGGCCCCGGCTTCGCCTCCGAGCTGGTCCTCCTCCGCTGGCAATCGCTGGCTGAATCAAACTGATGAATGATGCTGCTGACGGCATATTCGATATTCCTTGCCAACTTCCTCTTCGGCCTCCTTGTGAAATCGAGGGTGATCAACAGCGCCCGGTTCCGATGGTTCCATCATACGCTCTATGCTCTGGTGATGGCGGGGATTGCCGGCGCCATAATCCAGGCGGCAATCGTCGGCTCGTGGCGCGGCCTGCTGCTGGCCGGGATGGGGGTGATGCTGTTGCTGATGCCCCGCTTTCGCGGTCGTGGAAACGGCCACTGGATCTACGCAACCTGCTGCTGCATAGCCTACTCGGCGATCGTCTTCTGGCCGTGACGGCGATGGAATCACGAAGAGATTATCATTATTCCAGCCCATGAAATTCGAGCGACTCTCCCGCGAAGTGATCTACCGGAGCCCCTGGGTGAACCTCTTCGTGGACGCCGTCCGCTTCCCGAACGGATCGATCATCGAACGGCATCATCTTCTCGATTTTGAGCGTGCCGCCGTCACCGTGATCGTCGATGACGGCGATGGAAATATCATGCTGGTGAAGGTCCCCCGCTACACCACCGGGGAGGCGGACTGGGAGCTGCCGGCCGGCAATGTCGATCCCGGCGAATCGATGATCGTCGCGGCGAAACGGGAGGCGTTTGAGGAGACCGGCTACCGGACAAGGGGGCATCGGGAGCTGCAATCGTTCTATCCGATGAACGGCATCGCCAACCGGACATCGAGCGTGGTCCGCTGCGTGATCGACGGCGAGCCGGGGAGCTTCGATGAGGAGGAGATTGCCGACCGGCGGTGGTTTTCGCGGGGGGAGATCGTGGAGATGCTCCGGCGAGGGACGATCAAAGATGGATACTCGCTGGTGGCGCTCCTCTTCTATCTGAACGGCGGGGAGATCGACCATCCATGACGGAACCGGCAGCGCCCCCGATATCGATCAATCAACATTACCAACAACCGACGCACGTGGAACTACTCGACGCCATCCGGAACAGACGGACGACCAACTCGCGCTTTCTCGAAAAGCCTCTTTCCGACGAACATATACGGACCATCATCGAGGCGGCGAGCTATGCCCCCAGCCACTTCAACTCGCAGCCGTGGCGCTTTGTGCTGATACGGAGCCGGGAGGGGCGCGACAGGCTTGGGAAGATCGCCGGGCGATCGATGCGGGCGGTGATGGAGAAGGGGGAATTCTGGAAGCGCTATCTGAAATATTTCCGATTCAGCAGAGAGGAGACCGACAAGAGCGGCGACGGAATTTATATCGATAACATGCCGGCGCCGTTGCGACCGTTTATCCGCTACATCTTCTCGGAGAAGGGGGCGGAGGTGATGAACAAGCTCCGCGTCCCATACATCCTGGCGATCGATTCCAAGCGATTGATCACCACATCGCCGCTGATTCTGGCCGTGCTGCTGACGAAGGAGGAATACAGGAAGGGGGAGCTTTCGGGGATGTATTCGATGCTGGCGCTCGGCATGGCGATCGAGAACATCTGGCTGACCGCCAACTCGCTCGGCGTCGGCGTGCAGTTTATCTCGCTTCCGATGGAGGCCGGCGGCGAGCACTGGGCGGAATGCGTGGCGATGGTCAATCCGCCGGAGAACTACGAGGTGATCGCCCTCTTCCGCCTTGGCTACGTGGACCCGGACGCCAAACGCCCGACGATCGACTGGTCCAGCAAGCAGCGGAAGGATATCTCGCAGTTCTGCTTCGATGAGACGTTCGGCAACGGATGGAAGTCGGAATCGCAGATGTAGCGGTCGCAGTCAGTCGCAGTCGGGGCGGGTTTGAAACCCGCCCGGACGTATAACGCACAGACACGTCAAAACGCACAGACACGTCAAAACGCACAGACACGTCAAAACGCACAGACACGTATAACGCACAGACACATCAAAACGCACGGACACGTCAAAACGCATATACACCCCCCAACGCACATCCAATCATCCCCCATACGTAAACAGGTTCTCAGGATGCTCCTCCACCCTGCCGGGGCTGATGATATGCCGCACCGCCACGCCGCGCGCCGCCAGCGCGTCGGCAACCCAGAAGCGGTGGCAGTGGCTGGGGTCGGACTCCGCGCACATCAGCGCCACGCGCCGTTCCGATGCCAGATGCAGCGCCCGCGCCATCCCCCGCTTGAACGGCTCGGTCTCCATGTAGCCGGCAAACCCGCGTGATCGCTCGCTGCACGACTTGGCGCGGTCGATCACGGCCTGCGAAGGCTTCACCCCTCCCAGCTCCGTGCAATGTTCGTAGATGATCCCGTGGCCGGGGATCATCGCCTCCATCTCCTCCCTGTTGAACTGCGGGTTGTACCGCGAGTATGGTATCCTGCGGATATCGAGCAGCAGCTCGACACCGTTCTCCTTTAACAGCTCCACCAACTCCTCCCGCGTCCGCGTTGAATGGCCTATCGTGAAGATCTCAAGTTCCTGCGAGCCCATGCGATTTCTGTTTGTATTGAATAGTCAGGGGCGTTGGAAGACGTTGAGGCAATTCATGAATTGCCCCAACAACCGTATATTCTCAGCCTTAATACTTCATGGAACAATCGCGAGCGAACCCGATGGCTGAACTTCCCAAAGCGTATACCCCGACCGATGCGGAGGCCCGATGGTATCCCTACTGGTACGAACATCACCTTTATGACGCGGAGGTCAACCGGGACCGCCCGCCCTATACAATCGTCATCCCCC
>JBDSJW010000467.1:0-3777 GCA_039917235.1 Kapaibacterium sp. (SeqCode)
GATCCCGCCCCCCCCGCCGTGGAAGGAACCGCACTCTTTCCGGTTCGCCCCGGCCTTGGCGTCTGCGAGGTGGTTCTCTACACCCCCAATCACGATTCATCGCTGGCGCGGGAGCCGGTGGAGCAGATTCATAAGCTGGTCCGCGTCTGGACCGATCGGTTCCGGGAGCTTGGGGAGCTTGAGTATGTGGATTACGTCTTCATCTTCGAGAACAAGGGGGAGGCGATCGGCGTTACGCTGAGCCATCCGCATGGGCAGATCTACGCCTATCCGTTCATCCCCCCGCATATCGCCACGGAACTGAAGCAGTCGCTGGAACATAGGGCGGCCACGGGGCGATGTCTTCTCTGCGATATTCTGGCGGAGGAACGGCGCGATGGACGGCGGATCGTCGCGGAAAATGATTCGTTTGTGGCGACGATTCCCTTCTACGCGCGCTATCCCTACGAAGTCCATATCATGCCGGCACGCCATCTCCAGGCCCTTACCGACATGAGCGATACCGAGCAGCGCGATCTTGCCGCGATCATCAAAATGGTCATCGCGGCATACGACCGACTGTTCGATATCTCCTTTCCCTACATGATGATGATGCACCAGCGACCGACCGATGGAGGGTCGTACGATCACTATCATTTTCATATCGAATTCTATCCCCCGCTCCGCACAAAGACCAAGCTGAAATATCTGGCCGGCAGCGAAAGCGGCGCCGGTCTGTTTATCAACGACACGCTGCCGGAGGAAAAGGCGGCGGAGCTGCGCTCCCACGTAACCCCGGTGGAATGGGAACAGGGAGGGAAGGATGATCGACATTGACGCTCTGGGAAAGGAGTTTCGCGACGAGTATGGAACGGAGCCACGATTCTTCGGCGCGCCGGGACGGGTAAACCTGATTGGCGAGCACACGGATTATAACGATGGCTTTGTGATGCCGCTGGCAATCGACCGCCGCACGGTTGTTGCCGCCGCGCCGCGGAATGATCGCGTGGTGCGCGTCCGCTCGCTGAATCTCGGGGAGACGATGAGCTTCGATCTTGATACGCGGGGCAACGGGCGGCGGGATATCTGGCTTGATTACATCGAAGGGGTGGCGCGCATCTGCGAGTCGCGCGGGTTTCATCTCCGCGGCGCCGATATGACCCTCTGCTCCGATGTGCCGGAAGGGGCGGGGCTCTCCTCCTCGGCCGCGCTGGAGATATCATCGGCACTGGCGATGGCGTCGATTTCCGGCTTTGTGATCGATCCGGTGAAGATGGCGCTGATAGGCCAGCAGGCGGAGCATCAGTATGTGGGAACGATGTGCGGGATCATGGATCAGTACGTGGCGGCGCTTGGAGAGGCGGGGCACGCGCTGCTGATCGACTGCCGGTCGCTGGAATACACGCCGATCGCAATCGACACATCGGATATCGCCATCGCCATCTGCGATACCGGCGTCAAGCACAGCCTTGCATCGTCGGAGTACAACACCCGCCGCCGCGAGTGCGAACGGGGGGTGGGGATTCTCCGCGAATGGCTCCCCGGAATAACCGCGCTTCGCGATGTGACGATGGAGCAGTTGGAACTGTATCAGGATAAACTTCCGGAGCTGATACGCTCGCGCTGCCGGCATGTCATCACCGAAAACGCCAGAACACTTGCCGCCTCGGAAGCCCTGCTGCATCGGGATTTCGCGACGATGGGGAGGCTGATGGCGGAATCACATCGATCGCTTCGGGATGATTACGAGGTAAGCTGCGTGGAGCTGGATCTGATGGTGGAACTGGCGGCGGCGGTGGATGGAACCGTGGGGGCAAGGATGACCGGAGGCGGGTTTGGCGGCAGCACCGTCAACATTGTCCGGCGCGAAAGCCTCGGGAACTTCCGGGAGATTGTCGGCTCCGGCTATGCCGCGAAAACCGGGCACGCGCCGGCGATCTATATCTCGGAGATCGGTGACGGGGCACGGGAGATCGTGATCAACGCCGATGGCGGGGCCGGGTAGGCCGCACGTCATCCATTCGCGTTGCGCCGGCCGATCGGCTGCTCATCCGCCGGGGCGTCATCGGCGGGCGTTTCGGCGGGGACGAACGGGCCTACCGCCATTTCCGGGTTGTTCACGTAACGGCAGAAATGCTCCACCAGCGGCGTCCCGCTCCAGCGGCCGTCGCGATCCCCTTCCATCGTATTCTTCAGCCTGAAAAGCCCCAGTTCCAGACGATACTGATCCACCGGCCCACGCCCGAAACGATAGCGCCAGTCGATCATCGTGAAGAGCGGAAACCAGGTATAGCCTATCACCGGAACCCCCTTTCCACGCAGCCCCCGAACCGCGCCGAGCGATGCATCGAGCCACGCCATCCGCAGCTCATCGGACCCGAACGCGCTTGTCTCGGTGACGATGATGGGAGCCTGATAGCGACGATAAAAATCCTCGATCAGCACGGCGAAGCCCGATCCATCCTGCTCGGTTGCCCGATAGGCAAGACGGCCACGGGGATCGAGATAGAGCTGCTGCGTGGACCACTGCGGGTAGAAGTTAAGGCCGAGCATGTCGATCGGGATCTTCCGCGCGGCGATGGCGGCCAGATCGTCCGGCGAGGCGCCGTTGCGGATAAGCCAGGGGAAGAGGGGGTGATCCCGATCGACGCGGCCGGTAATCAGGTCGTAGTAGAGATAGCCGCGATGCTGGTCCTCCATCGCCAGCGCGTGCAGATCATCACGGACGGCGCGGGTCAGCCCGGTGGCCTCCACATGCACCATGATCGCGGCGGGATCGATTGACTTGATTGCCTCCACCGTCTCGATAATCCCCCGCACCAGTTGGAGCATCACGCGGATATAGCCGGCATCACCCCGCAGATATGGGGGCCAGACGCCGCGCTTGCCGCACATCAGGGAGTTCACCAGCGGCTCATTCAGCGGCGTGTATAACTTTATCAGCGTGGAGTAGCGCTCGGCAAACGCCGAGGCGTACGCGGCCACCGCCTTCGGATAATCCCTGCTGACGAATTCCCGTTGCAGCCAGAGGGGGCAGCCATAATGCATCAGATCGATGATGGGGGTGATGCCGAGATCGCGCACCATGTACGGGATCACCTGATCGGTCCAGCTCCAGTCGAACACCCCCTGCTGCGGCTCCACGCGATACCAGGGAATCCCCCAGCGCAGCCCCTTTACCCCCAGATCGCGCGCCAGCGCAAGATCCTCGCGCCAGTGCTCATAATGCCCCATCAGCTCGTATTCTTCGAGCGGACGATATCCCGGGCGACTCTGCGGAACGAATGTGTTTTCGATTCCGCTGGCCCAGATAAACTGCTTCGGGCTTGTGCCTAACTCCATAATGTGAGGAACCTCAGAGTACTATCCACGGACTGCCGAACAACGTCATCCGCGGCGCTGCCTTCACCATTCGTCATGAATGAACGCCTCCCAGCGCCGTCACGCGGACCATATCGAACACGACATCTCCCATCGCCAGCAGCCCGACCCGCTCCGGCATCCCCGGCATCTCCATCATCCCCATCAACTCCTCCCCCCAGTATGCCCACCAGAGTCCCCCCTGACAGCGGAAACGGAACTGCTGGTAAATATAGGGATCGAAGCCGGGCGGAAATTGAAAAGATCGCGTCGTTACCGGGTCGCGCAGACGAAATATCCATTCCCCTTCCACCGACTCCAGCATGATGGTCCCCCCCTCCCCCGCGGCATCCATTGCCGGCAGAAATCCATACCGGCTTCCCGACCTCCGTTCCAGCCGGACATTGACCACAAACTCGTACTGCTCCGCCGGCAGCT
>JBDSJW010000468.1:0-6404 GCA_039917235.1 Kapaibacterium sp. (SeqCode)
AGGGTTGTCGGGGGCGGGAAAATCGACATTTCTCAGGGCGCTCAACCGGATGAATGAGCCATCGGCCGGCGTCATGCTCTTTGATGGCGTGGATGTCACGCACGTCTCCGGCCCGGCGCTGACGCGACTCCGGCGGGAGATCGGCTTTATCTTCCAGCAGTTCAACCTGGTCCGCACCGTCACCGTGCTCCGAAACGTCCTGCTGGGCCGCCTCAGCCACATCTCCTGGCTCTCCTCGATGCTCGGACGATTTCCACGGGAGGACCGGGAGATCGCGATGCGCTATATCCGCGAAGTGGGGCTTGCCGAAAAGATGAACACCCGCGCCGACCGGCTCTCCGGCGGCCAGCAGCAGCGCGTGGCGATCGCCCGGGCAATGGCGCAGCGCCCCAAGGTCATCCTGGCCGACGAGCCGATGGCATCGCTCGATCCGAAGCTGGCGGAGATCGTGCTTGGGCTTCTCCGCCGGTTCAACCGCGAGGAGGGGATCACCGTGATCGTCAGCCTCCACGTCCTCCAGCTTGCCACCGAATATGCCGACAGAATCGTGGCGTTCCGAAAAGGGGCGATCGTCTTCGACGGCGCGCCGGGGACGCTGACGCCGGAGATCGTCGAGGAGATCTATCGGACGGAGAGCGCGGAGCTTGAGGAGATGTAGCGATATACGTAACAGACTGCTCAACAACGATCAGATGCACGGCGGCGATATGCAGAAACGTTCCTTCAACATCCTCCTGGCGGCGGTCGTGATCGGCTTTACCGCCTGGTCGCTTCAGGCCACCGGGTTCGATCCCGGCGCGATCATCGACGGTTTTTTTCGCAAGCCTTTCTTCCGGCAGTTTCTGGCCGGGCTCTGGCCGCTCAACTGGACGATTCTCGATCAGGTGGCGGCGCAGACGCTTATCACCATCCAGATCGCCTGGCTCGGCACGCTGCTGGCCGCCGTCATCGCCCTGCCGATCTCCTTTCTCGCCGCGCGGAACATCGCGCCATCGCTCCCCGTGGGTGCCCTCTCCCGATTTTTCTTCAACGCCGACCGTTCGGTGGATGTGATGATCGTGGCGCTTGTGCTGGTGGCGGCCGTTGGGCTTGGCCCGCTCGCCGGAACACTGGCGATTGCGATCCACACCATCGGCTCGCTCGGGAAGCTTTTCGCCGAGGCGATCGAGTCGATCGATCGCGGACCGATCGAGGCTATTGAATCGACCGGGGCAACGCGATCGCAGGTGATCCGCTGGGGCGTTGTGCCGCAGGTGCTGCCGCATATCGTCTCCTTCTTCCTCTACCGGCTGGAGCTTAACATCCGTTCGGCGGTGGTCCTTGGCATCGTTGGCGCGGGGGGAATCGGGTTTCTGCTGGTGGACAACATCAGGCAGTTCCAGTATCAGAACGTCTCGATGATCCTGCTGGTGATCGTGGCGCTGGTGATGGCGATCGATTTTATCTCGGGAAAGCTGCGGAGCCGGATGGTATAGCGGTTGTCGAGTCGTAATGCGCGATCTATGTCGGGGGCGGTTTCAAACCGCCCCTTACAACCGCCGACACAACACGACACTAAACCACTATGCACTGAAAGTGCATAGGTTTGCAGAGGAATGAAATTCCATCAAAGTCGCTCAAGGAGGATCGTGTTATCATCATTCCATGTTCCACGATTCAAAGACTCTTGACCCCTCCAGAAACGATGCCGGTATTCCAGACAAGACAAACTGAAAGTCTTGCACTAAAAGTGCATAGTTTGGACTAACGACTGGACGATCATCCATACATCTAAAAGAAAAACGTCGCGCTGGCATACGGCACAAGATAGAGCACAACGCCCTCCCCCGCATCGGGACAATTATCGAAGCACGGGGGGCCGAAGATCGCCCCCAGCTCCGCGACGAAGAGCGGCCCGTAGCTTCTAAGCCCGACCGCGGCCAGAGTGGGATGGGCATCGAAGATACTGGTTCCGCCAAGCCATCCCTCCGTGATAAACTTCAGCCCCCGATCCTTCCCGAACGTGCCGAGCGGAAGGCTGGCCCCCACCTGCAACAGATATTTCACGCTGAAGGTGGCGGAATCCGGGATGCCGTTCGGCAGATACACCGCCGTCACAAACCCCGATGCCTCCTCCCGGCCGAACGTCGCGGAGAGGCTCATATCCTGCAACGTCCCCCGGAACGATGGCGTGCCGCGCACAAAGAAATAGCCGAAATCGGCGCCGAGCGCCACCCCCGCAAGCCCTCCCGTCGGCCCCAGAAGCCTGATCTTGGCGCTCCCCGAGGCATGGAACGGAAATCCCTGAAACGGCGGCAGGATGGCGGTAAAGCCAACCTGCATAAAATCGTTGAACGCATATGCCGCGCGCAGGCCGAACAGATCGAACGTCTCCAGCGAGAGCTGTTCAGGCTCCATCAACTGGCCGGTGGACATAAAGAAAAGTCGGCTGCGGAGAGGATCGGCAATGGGAGAGGCGGGATCGAGCGGTGAGCTTGGGCGTGATTCGGAGGAGCCAACGGCGGCGTGATCGGCACGCAGGGTGTCGATCGGCATTTCATTCACATTATCGATCTGGGCCGATGCCGCCTGCACGCAGCAGAAGATCGCCAGGGACCAAAGAAGTATTCTCATCGCACGGCATCAGTGGCACGAACCTCGATCAACGGATTTCTGGGGATCGGCATGATAGCGATGAACCCGTTCAGAAGCAAGCATGGGATGGGAATGTGCGTTCCGAGGGGATTTCCCTACATCGCCGGTATCTCCACATTCAGCTTCTCGATTGCCTCGGCCGCCGCCTGCTGCTCCGCCTCCTTCTTGCTCCGGCCGCGCCCTTCTCCCTTGACATCCGGCCCCACGAACACCTGCACCGTGAAGATCCGCTCGTGATCCGGCCCCTCCTCCTTTACCACCACATATCGCGGCGCGCCAAGCCCCTGCGCCTGCATATACTCCAGAAGGATGCTCTTGAAGTTCTCATCGATGAAGAGGATCTTCTCGCACGTCTCCGGCGTCAGAAGGGTCCGCGCCAGAAATTCCTTGACCGCCCCCAGCCTGTAGTCGCTATCCAGATAGATGGCGGCGATGATCGCCTCGAACGCATCGGCCAGAAGGGAATCGTTCCCCTGCACCAGCGACTGCTCGGCGGAGGAATTCAGGAGGATCACCTCCTCCAGCCTGATGGCGCGGGCACAGATCGTAAGCGCCTTCCGGTTCACCAGCCGGCTCCGCAGCTTGGTCAGCTCCCCCTCCTGGATATCGACATAGCGGTGGAAGAGAAACTCCCCGATCAGCATGTTGAGAATCGAATCCCCGAGAAACTCCAGCCGCTCATTGCTGACCACCGCCTCCTTCTCGGCCACCTGAAGGTAGCTGCGATGCACCAGCGCCTGCTCGAAATACGCCGGGTTGCTGATATGATACCCTATGGCATCCTCGAGCATCCTGAGAGTTCTGGGGGTAAGCAGGTCGTGGCTGACGAATGGTTTCTTGTCGGCGTAGGGGGCAAAGACGGATTCGGTTGTCGGAATGCCGCTGGTTGAGCGACCGAAGAGTTTGTTGACAAGCTGGCGGATCATTGCACGCGAGGAATGAGAAGGATGATTCGGCCCCACCGGCGCGCACCCGCCGCCAGGTCAGGATGGTTCCCGAACGGAGATGTCCGGGCAGCGACACGTTCGGTCGCCACCGCTGCTACGTCATTGAGAGTCACGCGACCCCATGGCAGATGGGGCCCGGAGATGGCGTGGAAGCGGAGGTGGAAGAACCTGCCCGCGCATCATGGCCGGCTGGCTCTTCCCGAGGGGGGAAGCGTTGTCGAGTAGGGCCTCGAATCGCAGCAACGAAGGAGCCGGTGATATAGTGTCGCCACGGCGGCGACCATCCATCACTCCTCGAATTTCTTAAAGCAAATGGAGACGTTATGCCCGCCGAAACCGAACGTGTTGGAGAGGGCAACACGGACATCGGCCTGACGCGCGACGTTCGGAACGAAATCGATATCCACGGCCGGGTCGGGCGTCACATTGTTGATGGTCGGATGGACAAGGCCGGTTCGGAGCGTCATCAGCGTGGCAATCGCCTCCACGGCACCGGCGGCGCCAAGCAGGTGGCCGGTCATCGACTTGGTGGCGCTGATCAACAGATTGTAGGCATGCGACCCGAAGAGCGTCTTGATTGCCTCCACCTCCGCGATATCGCCGAGCGGCGTGGAAGTGCCGTGAACGTTGATATAATCGATGTCATCGGTGGTAAGGCCGGCATCGGCGATGGCGATGCGCATCGAGCGGACGGCCCCTTCGCCCCCCGGTGCCGGAGCGGTCATATGGTACGCATCGGCGGTCATCCCCACGCCGACGATCTCGCCGTAGATGGTGGCGCCGCGCTGCCGCGCGTGTTCCAGGGTTTCCAGCACAAGCGCGCCGGCCCCTTCTCCCATCACAAACCCATCCCGGTTAAGATCGAACGGGCAGCTTGCGGTCTGCGGAGAATCATTGCGAGTGGAGAGCGCCCTCATGGCGTTAAAGCCGCCGATCGACATCGGCGTGACCACTGCCTCCGAGCCACCGGCAACCATCACGTCGGCATTGCCGCGCTGGATCAGGATAAACGCATCGGCGATCGAGTTGGAGCTTGTGGCGCAGGCGGACGTGGTGGCGTAGTTCGGCCCCTTCAGCCCGTAGCGGATCGAGATCAACCCGGCGGCGATATTGGAGATCAGCATCGGGATGAAGAACGGGCTTATCCTGTGCGGCCCGCCGGTCTCGAAGAGCGTTTCCTGCTGCCGGTGATAGGTCCACATCCCGCCGATGCCGGAGCTGAAGATCACCCCCACGCGCTCCCGGTCCACCGCCTCCACCTGGATGCCCGCGTCGGCGATCGCCTCATCCGCGGCAACCAGCGCAAACTGCGAATAGAGGTCCATCCGGTTGACCAGCTTACGGTCCTTCAGAAGCGCGACAGGATCGAAATTCTTGACCTCGCAGGCGAACTTCGTGTCGTAATCGCTTGCGTCAAATCGGGTAATATAATCGGCTCCGCTTTTCCCCGCGAGAAGAGCATCCCAATACTCGGAGCAGGTATTTCCAATGGGCGTTACGGCTCCCATGCCGGTAACAACCACTCTGCGATCGGAGTAATTCACCATGAGGCTTGCTGGAAGATAGAACGCTGCCCTGATGGCTGGCAGCGGATGCAAAAATTGATAGCAGACTGTTGAAGGAGATCATCCGCGGCGTTGGCCTTCATCGTTCGCTCACTGCGGCGTCCGGAAGGACGCCTCATTCGCTCAGATTCGGCCGCCTTGCGGCTGATCGTCCTTGAACAGCCTGAGCATCTGTAGTAATTCAACAGTCTGATAGGATCGCGATAGAACGATCGAGTGAAAGAATGCCCGGCCTCGCGCCCCGACAAGGGGAAGACCGGGCGATTCTCTCGGAAACTACGGTATGAAAGCCGTTCCGTTATGCGCTCTCGGCACCGGTTTTCGTCTGCAGGTAGCTGACGGCGTCCCCGACGGTCTGGATCTTCTCGGCGTCGGCATCGTCGATCGTGACGTTGAACGACTTCTCGAACTCCATGATCAGCTCGACGGTATCGAGCGAATCAGCACCCAGATCGTTGATGAACGAAGCCGAAGGAGTAATCTGCGACTCCTCGACACCGAGTTTGTTGATAATGATTTCCTTGACCCTTGACTCGACGTCTGCTGCCATTGTGTATCTCCGTGAAAGAGTTCTGAAAGTGTATTGAAGATTAGAAAGAAGTACCCTGTACGAAAAGAAGAAGCCGGCGTCCGGGGGGATCTGTCCGATCCCATCCGATCCACGGCTTACAGCATCGTCATTCCACCATCCACCGCAAACGTCTGGCCGGTGATATACGCCGCATCACCGCTTCCGAGGAACGAGACCATCGCCGCCACATCGGCCCCCTGGCCTATCCGCTTCAGCGGGATCAGGGAGGTTAGTTGCGATTGCTGCTGCTCGTTCAGCTTTGATGTCATATCGCTCTGGATAAACCCCGGCGCGATGCAGTTGACGAGGATATTGCGCGAAGCAACCTCCAGCGCTATCGATTTCGTCATGCCGATCAGCCCGGCCTTGGATGCCACATAGTTGGCCTGACCGGGATTTCCCACCCGCCCGACCACCGAGGAGATGTTGATGATCCGCCCCCACCGCTCCGACATCATCGGCCGAAGCACCGCCTTCGTGGTAAGGAACGCACCAGTAAGATTGGTCGCCAGCACGTCCTCGAAGTCCTGCTGGCTCATTCGCATCACCAGCGTATCCTTCGTAATTCCGGCATTGTTGACCAATATATGGATTTTCCCCCACGCCGTGAGAACCTTTTCGACCGATGAATTGATCTGTTCGGCGCTCGTCACGTTGCATTGAACGGCCATCGCGCGGTCCGCCCCA
>JBDSJW010000469.1:0-13897 GCA_039917235.1 Kapaibacterium sp. (SeqCode)
CTGTGCGAGGTCTTGCGGTATTTCTGCATGAAGCAAGTTACTCAGCACGCTTCTCTCAAAGCGTCGAACTAAAGTCTCCGCCTAAAGGCGGGGGATTTTCTCCCATTCCCCGACGCGAGACATTAATTCGGCAATATCGGGGAATAATGCCACCACGCGGACATCTCCCAAACCACACTGGCATCATCCGCAATATCCGCGCACCCGGCCGAGAATCGATAAAGCGGATGATGGGGTACACAAAGATGTACTGTTGCGGTGACCATCACATCAATAATTTCACCGCGTTCAGAGTACTTCATCAACCGGAGAAATATCATGAGAACACGGACTGCATGCTCTTTCCTTGGCCTTGCGTCAATTGTCATGGCCACGGCATTCTCCCCACTTTCCGCCCAATGGCTTACAAGCGGAAATGTCGTCACAAACCCGACCGATGTGCTTGGCGCAATCAACACCGCCGATCTTTCGATGATCACCGATAATATCGAGCGGCTCAGAATAACATCATCGGGGCTGATCACCACGGTCAACGGCTCCGGCATCGATGTCAACGGCGGCGCGCTTAACGTAAATGGTGGCGGGCTAAACGTGGTCGGCAACCTCACATCAAACGGCGGGCCTATTTCGTTGAACAGCAATGGCCCTGTGGATATCATCGGCAATTCCGGGCCGATGAATATCAATAATACCGGTGGGCCATTAATGCTGCATAATTTCGGCGGACCGTTCGATATCGGCAACAACAGCGGGCCATTTGCTATCAACAACAACGGTGGACCGCTGCTTATCGCTAACAACGGTGGGCCGTTCGATCTCAACGGCAACGGCGGGCCGATGAATATCTCCAACAACGGCGGACCGCTTAGCCTCAACAGCAACAGCAACCCGCTTGATATCAATTCCGCCGGAGGCCCGGCCACCATCAACACCAACGGCGGCCCCTTCGACGCGAATACCAGTAACGGCCCGATTGATTTCAACATGGGAACCGGAATATTCACCGTTAACGGCGATGTCTTTATCAACGGCAACGGCGTGGTTTCGGGAACCTGGACCGTCTCCGATGCCCGATATAAAACCAATGTGCTTCAGCTCGATAACGCCCTGGCAAAGGTCATGAGCCTTCGCGGAGTTGGCTATGACTGGAAGCGCGCGGAATTTCCGAATATGAGATTCCCGCAGGGACATCAGGTCGGATTTATCGCGCAGGAATTGGAGAAGGTGGTGCCGGAGGCGGTCCATACCGATGCCGATGGCTATAAATCGGTGGCGTATCAGAACCTTACCGCGCTGCTGACCGAGGCTATCAAGGAGCAGCAGGCGGAGATTCAGCTTCTTCAGGCAAAAGTCGCCCGTCTGGAATCCGCGCTTGGGAAGCAGGATCCGTCGGGCCAAATGAACCTCCACTAGAGGTTTGGCGGCGACATAGTAGCGCGTCATTGTGCGACAATGCGCCGGCAAACGATAACAACAACGGGGGCGTTCCGGAATTCCGGAGCGCCCCCGTTGTATCCCCCCATCACGGGACCATTATCCTATATTTGCCACTCGTGCCTTCAGGCAACGCGGCGCGCATGCAACGTTTTCCGGATTCACCGAATAATCACCGACATCATGTCCGCAACCGCAACAGGCCCGGCCTACCGCATCCGCAGCGAGCGACTGATCATCCGCTGTCCCCGGCCGGAGGATGCGCCGCTCCTGAAAACCGCCGTCGATGAATCGCTGGAGCATCTCCGCCCGTGGATGCCGTGGGCCGAGCTTGAACCGCAGGAGTTGCAGGCGAAAATCGATCTGCTCAGGATCTGGCGCGGCGAGTTCGATCTGGGACGCGACTTCACCTATCTGATCCTCAGCGATGATGAATCGGCGGTGCTCGGAGGCTGTGGGCTGCATACCCGCGCCGGCGCCGACGCGCGGGAGATAGGCTACTGGGTCCACGCCGGCCATGTCAACAGGGGGATTGCCACGGAGCTTGCCGGCGCCCTGACGCGCGTGGCGTTCCAGATCGACAAGGTGCGACGGGTCGATATCAGGTGCGATTCCGAAAACCTCCGAAGCGCCCGCGTGCCGGAGAAGCTCGGCTTTATTCACGAGGCAACGCTCCGCAAACGGCTCTTTGATTCCGGCAACTCCCCCCGCAATACGATGGTCTGGACGATGTTCGAGGACGAGTTTCCCGGCTCCGGGGCGGCCGCCACCGCGATGGAGGCATACGATGCGATCGGCAGGAAATTTCTCTGACCGGAGATTCCCCCGTACCGCTGATCAATGAGATGCCTGAGCCTTATCCGAAAGAGCGGGTGTAGTTTCCGGCGAGGCCCTATCTTTCCAGGCTCTCCGTTCCGCCACTTGCCGTGGGGACGGGGACAAATCATTCTCAGATCACGATAACCGACTTCGGCCGGTCGGCCCGACAGCAACGCACATGCACTGGAAACAGAAAGCACGCATACAGAATACCATCAGCAGACTCCCATCCCCCGTCCGCGATGTGGCGTATTATTTCGTTCAGCGGAAGCTGGGTGGATTGAGCGATACCAACCCGACGATTCATCTGGAAGCCGCCATCGAGGCGGCGGGGCATATCGAACGGCAGGGACGCACGGTGGAGGGGAAGAGGTTTCTGGAGATCGGTTCCGGAAGAAATCTGAAGGTGCCGGTGGGGCTCTGGCTCTGCGGCGCCGGGAGCATCATCACAGTCGATCTTTATCGCTATCTGAAAGTCGAGCTGCTGAATGAGACCATCGCCTATATCCGCGCGCATGGGGATGAGATTGCGAAGCTGTACGGCGCGTTCGCCGAGCGACCGATCTTCCGCGAGCGCCTGGCGATGCTCCGCTCCGCTCCGACCGAGCTGGAACCGCTGCTCCGTTTTCTGAGCATGGAATATCACGCCCCCGCCGACGCGCGTGCCCTGAAGATGCCGGATGCCAGCATCGATTATCAGGTCTCGTACACCGTCTTCGAGCATATCCCCCCGGATATCCTTTCCGATATCCTGCGCGAGATGAACCGCGTCATCCATCCCGACGGGCTTCTGGTCGATCTGGTCGATTTCTCCGACCACTATTCCCACTCGGACGAATCGATCTCCCGCATCAACTTTCTTCAGTTCAGCGATAGCGAATGGGAGCGGTATGGCGGCAACCGATACATGTATCACAACAGGATGCGGGTGGATGATTGCGTGGGGCTTTTCGAACGGGCGGGGATGAAGGTGCTGGACGTGGCGGCAAATATCGATCAGCGCTCGCTGGATGAGCTGCGCGGCGGCTTTCCGCTTGACGAGAAATTCCGCGGGAAGGATGAGATCACCATCGCCACCCGCAATGCCTGGATCGTGGCAGAGCCGGGAAAACGCTGATCCCCGGCCCCGGATACCACACCGTCCAGGTGGTATAAAAAAATAACGGAGGGATTGCCCGAGGCCCTACTCGTTAAAGGCAATCCCTCCGGACCGCAATGCGGAACACTGCGGTACTTGTTCTAAATATTATACCGTTCAATTACCTGGCCAAGATCGTATAATCGGAAACTCTTTAAAAGAGATGCGTGTCCCGACGAGTAGATACGACCTTATAAGCCTGACGGTTTGGGTCACGATCCGGCGCGCTGCCAGATGCAGACCGAGCCTATCCATTGCGAACCTGATCGGTCGCGATTGAAGTTCGGAAGTGTGAAGGGATTGGCTTCGTCGGAGACGGAAGCGGTCAGATCAAGATCGCGATGCCGGGAATATCCCTGATCGAACGATTCTCTTGATGGCGCGTGCCGGAGCGAGCGCAAGGATTGCGGGAACGTCGTGCTGTTCATAGAGTGGGCCTCTTGAAACGCTGAAGGACGATGGCCGATGAGCATCTGGACGGAAGCTCGCTGGACTTGTATCGGACCTGTCTGGATCAGCGCTTGACAAATATCGCACAAAAGATTCGATTGCGCCAGTACATGGAAGGGTACTTTTTAGCGCAATGCGCGTCGTTGGTGTTATCCCGTTTTGAACGTCCCCTTTGCGTGATGTACGTCGTTGGCCGTCAGGGGACGTTTGAAACGTCCCCCTACAGTCGCGCGTCCCCTTGGTGCGATGTTCGTTGGCCGTCATTGTCCCGTTTGAAACGTCCCTCTACAACAGATCATGTTCCTGTTCGGCAAACACGCGCGGCGTGAAATACCGGGCGAACAGCTCGGTGTAGGTGGAAACCCCCGCCTTCCGGTGAATCGACTTCACATATTTCCGCACCGAATCGATCCCCAGATGAAGCTGCCCGGCAATCCGCTGATAGGGATAGCCGAACAGATGCAGCGCCAGCACCTCCTCCTCCCTTCCGGTAAGCCCTATCTGCTCCGCGATCCCCTCCAGCGCCTGATGAAACGCCCTGTCCACCGGCCGCCGATAACCATGACGCGCCACGATATCGGAGAGAAGGAAGATGATAAACGGCTCAAGTTCCCGCATCGTCGCCAGCGATTCCGGTGATATCGCCGCGGCATCGCGATTCCTCCAGAGGATGATGGTCCCCAGATACGCGCACCCGCCGAAGAAGTATTCGAAGATCGCCGGCCCGTGGTACTCCCCCGTCGGGAATCCGTTGGAACGGGCCTGGGCCAAAAGCCGCGCCCCGTGCGTGCCGTCGGCGGAATCAAGCTCCACGGCAACATCCTCATCGCCGCCGGCGGAAATATGCTGTGTAAACGCCCTGAGTGGACGATATCCCGCCGGATCGTCGAGATCGCAGAGGTAGTTGACATCGACCATCACAAGATCGGCATCGCCGAGAAACGCGCCGAGCGAGGCGCGGAAGGACTCCAGCCACGAGATGATCTCCCCCCCCGTCGGAAGCGAGTTAAGGAAGCGGAACATGGCGTCGCGGTCGGCTGATGGGCTGGTCATGATAAACCCGTTTGTACGCGGAAATATTCTTATCGCATGCCCGATACCCTCGATGGGCGGGGAGACGAGTGAGATGGATCACTCCAGATAATCGAGGTCCTTGCTGTAGGTCTCGTCAAGATTGTAGAGCGCGATCAGGGCGATGATGATGACCGCCGCCCCGACGATCGCACCGCTCTGAAGGATGCCGACGCGATCGATCCCCCATCTGAAGAGAAGCGTCATCGGGACCACGGCGCCGCGGACGAAGTTGGGAACCGTGGTGGTGACGGTTGCGCGGATATTGGTGCCGAACTGCTCGGATGCCATCGTCACGAAAATCGCCCAGTAGCCGCCGGAGAGTCCCAGAATAACGCAGATGGCGTAGAAGGTGGTGAGCGATACCCCCTGCGCCGTAAAGTAGAGCGTTGCCGTGCAGATGCAGAAAAGGATGAAGATCAGCGCAACCCGCTTGCGCGATTTCAGATACTGGCTCAACAGCCCGCTCGCCAGATCACCGACCGCCAGCCCCATGTAGCAGTACATGATCGCCTTTCCCGGCGATGGCGCCGGATGCACCCCCAGCGCCTCCCCAAGCTCCTTGCTCAGGCTTACCAGCACGCCGACGATATACCAGAGCGGAAGGCCGATCAGGATGCTGTTGAGATATTTCATCAGCAGCGTCCGGTTGGCGAAGAGCTGCCGGAAATCGCCGCGCCGCACATGAGCCCGTTCCTTCACCTCCTTGTACATCCCCGATTCATACGCCCCGATCCTCATAAAGAGGAGCAGCAGCCCCAGCACGCCGCCGACGATAAACGCCGTTCTCCATCCCGTCTCCGAGCCGACAAGCGATGCCGCGACCGCCCCGAGAATCCCGATCGACGCGACGATGGTGGTGCCGTATCCCCGCTTGTCCTTGTGCATCATCTCGCTCACCAGCGTAATCCCCGCCCCCAGTTCCCCCGCCAGCCCTATCCCCGCAATCACCCGCATCACCGCATACGCCTCCACCGAACCGACAAACGCGTTGGCGATGTTGGCGACAGAGTAAAGAATGATGGACCCGAAGAGGACGGAGACCCGTCCCCGCTTATCCCCCAGGATTCCCCAGATGATGCCGCCAACCAGCATCCCCACCATCTGCATGTTGAGAAGGAAGATGCCGTAGTCGCGGAGGGCATCGCCGGTAAGCCCGAGCGCCGTAAGGCTGGGAACGCGGACGATGGTGAAGAGGACAAGATCGTAGATATCGACGAAGTAGCCGAGCGCCGCCACGATCACGGCCACGCGCACCCCTTTCGTTATCGAGGAATCAGCAGATCCCATGAAGACGCACCTTCAAGCGATGATGGATAATGATGAACATTCGGAACACAGTCGCCGCGCGGAGAGAGAATCATCGACCCGATTATTTCCGGGAACGGCTATTCCCCGGCGGGAGCGTTCAGCCCGCGGTGGGAGCTCATATACGCCTCCACTTCCTCACCGATCATCTTCCAGAGGACGCCCAGCACCATCGCGTCATCGATATAGCCGATGCCGGGGATGAAGTCGGGAATCACGTCGGCCGGCATCACGAAGTAGAGGAGAGCCGCGGCGATAAGCGCCTTGTTTTTGACGGACATCTTGTACTCACGATCGCGCAGGAGACTGTAGAGCGCCTTGACCCGTTCCAGCAGCGTGCCGATCCATTCGGTGCCGGCGGCAAGCGCCTTCAGCTCGAAGCTGGAGATCTTTTTGGGAACCTCCCGCTCCAGCTCGTCCATATCCTTGTCGGTCACTTTGTCGGCATCTCTCAGCAGGCGTTCCTTGAAGAAACTTGAATCACCCCTGCCCCGAGGCTGTTCTGTATCCCCCACCTTGCTTCCGTTGCTATTGTCTTGCATGTCGATTTCCGATCGTCAATTGATGTTTGGTTCGGACCCGCCGCAATCATCACCGTCTACCATTCGCAACCGCCGGCCCGGAAACGGGCCACGTAGCTCTCGTAGTTCGGCGCTCCCTGCGCCACATAGCACCGCTCCTCGTCGGAGAGTTCGCGGATCACCTTTGCCGGAACACCAGCAACCAGCGTGCCTTCGGGAACCGTAAAGCCCTCGCGCACCACCGCCCCCGCCGCAATCAACGATTCGCGCTCCACCACGGCCCTGTCCAGCACCTTCGCCCCCATCCCTACAAGCACCCGCTCGTGGATGGTGCAACCGTGCAGAACCGCGCTGTGCCCCACCGTCACATCATCGCCGATGATCAGCGCGTGACGGCGATTGGTGACATGGCACATCGTCAGATCCTGGATGTTGGTCCGCCGGCCGATCCTGATGTAATGCACATCCCCCCGGATCACCACATTGAACCATACCGACGATGCCTCGCCGATCTCCACGTCGCCGATGATCCTGGCCCCCGGCGCGATAAAGACATCGGGATGGATCCGCGGCATCTTCCCCTCGAACGGGATGATCGTGATATCGCTGCGCGAACTCAATGCTTCCATGACTGCAAATCTACGATGTTGGCCGGCGCGGACGCTCCCCGGATTGCCCGGGAGATGATGTTAATTCTTCAGGATTTTATCAACCGTCTCTTTCTCATCGCCGGTAAGCTGCGCGCGGAGATCCTGAAGCATGGCGCGCATATCCTTGTCAAGATGCTTCCGCGCGGCAATCCCGGCCGACGAGCGCACCACCGGCGAGCGATCGGTAAGCCCGCGAACAATGGCGCTCCGCGCTCCCGGCGTGATCGTATCCAGCCGGCTGAGCACAACCAGCGCCTGCGACCGCGTGCTGCCGGTGTAATCGGGCGAGACGTATTCCACCACGTAATCGACAAGGGTGCTGTACTGGGCTATCGACTCGGCGTTCAGCCATGCGTAGGCCAGCTTGTCGCGCCTCCCCCGTATCCCCTTGATGGAGCGGAGAATGGCCTCCAGGCCGCTTGTATCCACGGCCGCCAGCATCCCGAGCGCCGAGCTTACCACGGCGTAGCTGCTGTCGGCAAGGAGCGGCCGGAGAAGCGGCGCAAGCACGCGCTTGTCGGAGATCATATAGGAATGGTCCACCGCGGTATGGCGGACATCGTGCGATGGATCGCGAAGCGCCTTCATCACTATCTCCATCCCGACATTGGTATCCAGCACGCCGGTGGCCTCCACGATCTCATCCCTGACATACCAGGATGGCTCCTTCAGAAATGCGTCGCGGATGGCAAGCGATTTCCGGCGGAGCCGGTCGCGGTCCCGCAGGGAGGAATCGCGGGCGGTCAGGAGCTTCACCGCCTGAAAGCGGTCGATCATCCGTGGCGCCTCAAGCTGTGCCACAAGCTCCTCATCGCTCCGACGGAAGCTGACGGTTTTCAGGATGGCGTCCCCCGCGTCGAAGATCGTAAACCGGGGGCGCTCCTGTATCGGGAAGGAGAATGTCTCATCGGCCTGCGCGACCCATACCGTGTCGCGCACCACGCCGCCGCGAAGGTAGAATTCAATCGGCACGGGCATCTGGAAAAGCCCCGTCAGCGTATCAATCCCCTGCGTCTGGCGGATTCTCAGTTTGACGGAATCCTTCCCATAGCTCTCCTCCACCTTGTAGGCGGGATATCCCGCCTTGTAGACCCACTCGTCGAAAAACCAGTCAAGGTTGATCCCGGTGGCGTCCTCAAACGCGATCTTCAGATCGTTCGTCTCGGCGTTGCCATATCCCATCCGCTGGAAGTAGAGCCTGTTGGAGCGCCAGAACATATCCTCGCCCACAAGGGCGTTGAGCATATGGAGGACGCGGGAGCCGCGCTGATAGACGTTCGGCGTGATGCCGCGGCCGTTGGCGAGAGGGTCGCGGCCGTTCTGTTCATCGGCGTTGACGCCGGAGATGCCGTTGTCGTACATCTCCTTCAGGAAGGCATCATCTCCCTGATGATAGCCATTGTAGCGGGCCGCCAGATAGGTTGCGTAGCTCTCGTGCAGCCAGAGATGTCCCCAGCTTCGGTTGGTGACCAGATCGCCGTACCACATGTGGGCCGCCTCGTGCGCCACCAGCCCGTCGGTGTTGTAATCAATCAGCCCGCGATCATCCACCAGCGCGTAATCGTTGAGCGTGGTGGCCGTGGTGTTCTCCATGCCGCCATACATAAAGTTGGCGATGAAGATCTGCGAGTACTTGTTCCAGGGATACGGAACGCCGGTGATGCGGGAGATATAGCGGATGATATCGGGGGTGCGTCCGAACGTGGGGATGACGCGATCCGGCATGTCGGGATAGGTCCAGTATTCCAGCGGAACGCCATCGGCGCTGTCGCGGGTGACCAGATAATCGCCGGCGGCGAGCATGATCAGGTAGCTTGCGTGCGGCTTCTCCATGGAGTAATGCCATGTCGATGTGCCGTCGGCGTTGTTCTTCGTGGAGACAAGGCGGCCGTTGGAGAGGGCCTTCCATCCCCCCTGCACGGTGGCCGTCACCTCGCTGGTGGCGTGGTCGTTCGGGTAGTCGTAGATCGGCACCCAGTAACGATTATCCTCGGCCTCCCCCTGCGTCCAGATCTGATGGCGGCGACGCGGGGCAAGCGAATCGGGCTGGATGAAGTAGAGCCCCTTGATCGGCTTTACGCGGTAGTCTATGGAGATGTTGAAGGTATCGCCATAGACCTTCTGCTTCGGCAGGGAGATCAGAAGTGTATCCCCCACATGCTCGTACCGGGCCGGGACGCCATCAACCATCATCCGGCTGAACGTCATGTTCTCACCGGCATCCAGCCGCACCACGGCAAGATCGGCGGAGAGGGAGCGGATGGTGTGATTCACCGTCCCGATCACCTCTCGCGCCGGATCATCGAAATGGACATCGATGGCGATATGGAGAACATCGAACCGGTGGGACCTGGCCCCTTTGTATGTCACACGATCAAAAAGCGACTGCGCCGTCGCGCTTCCGCAGATGGTCGCAAGGGCAAGAAGGATCAGCGAGGTACGAAGCATGTCATCGAACCGGAATAAGAACTCCCGACAAAACGACCCGGAATGGGCCTTGATTCAAGGGCCGGCGGCCCGTTTCATCGGGAACATGAAGGAAGGTTTGCCCGCGCGGCGGACGTAGCCGTATAAGTTGCCCCACGCGGAGAATCTATCAAAACAAAATCGCCCCCCTTCACAAAGAAGGGAGGCGATTGATCTATCAGGGCCACCACTCGGATTTGAACCGAGGACCTGCTCATTACGAATGAGCTGCTCTACCGCTGAGCTATGGTGGCGTGCTCGTTTGAAGGGCTACAAAACTACACGCGCACCCTCCGCTTTGCAAGAAAGATTTCATCTGAAATGAAATTTCACGAAGATGCCGATGTATCGGGCTGTTCAACAGCGATAGACCACCTCCCCCCCGACAACCGTCAGCAGCGCCGCAGTGCCCGGATCATCGAACGGGTTTCCGCTCAGCACCACCAGATCCGCGTCGCCGCCGGGAAGCAGCCGCCCGCGACGGTGAGTTCCGGGGATGCCGAATGGCGCCCACGCGGTGTAGGCGGCGATCGCGTCGGCGCGGGAGATCGTCTCGGCGGGATGCCAGGCTTCCGCGGCCCCGGCCGGTTTGCGGAAGTGGAAGGCGCGCAGCCCCTCCAGAGGATCGGGGCTTTCGATCGGAAAGTCGGAGCCGCCGAGAACCGGGACGCCGGAGCCGAGCATGGAGCGCCAGCCGTAGGCGTAATCGCAGCGTTCGGGGCCGAGACGGGCATCCGCCATCGCCGCGTCGCTGGTGCAGTGGGTGGACTGCATCGCCGGGATTACGCCGAGCGCGGCAAAGCGGGGAACATCGGCGGGATGGACGATCTGTGCGTGCTCCACGCGGAGAAGCGACTCCGGGAAGCCGGCGCGAAGCTCCGCATAGGCATCAAGCACAATGCGATTGGCCCCATCGCCGATGGCATGCGTGGCAACGGCAAACCCGCGCCTGAGTGGCTCCGATGCCAGACGGATGATCTCCCCGGCATCCAGAAGCTGAAGGCCGCGCGTGCCGGGGGCATCGCTGTACGGCTCCAGCAGAAGCGCCCCGCGCGAGCCGAGCGCGCCATCGGCGAAATACTTTACGCCGACGATATGAAGGTTCGGCCCGAGCGTCGTCGGCCGCGGAACTGCCTGCCACTCCTCATTCTGCGCGGCGAGAAAGACCTGGCAGCGAAGCCGCATCCCTCCCCGCTCGGCGGCACGGGTCATCGATTCCAGCCGCTCCGGCTCCACGTTCATATCATGCACCTCGGTGATCCCAAGCCGCAGACATTCCCCGACGCTCTCCTCGATCCATCCCCGCTGCCGTTCAACCGTGGGAGGGGGAATGGCATGCTCCACCAGCTTCATCGCGTTGTCGATCAGGATGCCGGTCGGCTCCCCATGCTCATCCAGCTCGATGCTCCCTCCATCGATATGGCGCGGGGTGATGCCCGCCTCCCGGAGACCCCGGCTGTTCAGCCAGACCGCGTGGCTGTCTATCCTCTGGAGCGCCACCGGATGATCGGCGATCAGCGCATCAAGCACGTCCCTGTCCGGCATCCGCCTCTCCCCCCACTCCTCCTGGTTCCACCCGAATCCCGTAATCCACTCCCCCGCCGGGGTTGCCCGCGCCCGCTCCGCCGCCCGCTCCGCGCACTCCCCCGCCGATGCCGCCCCGCGCAGCCCCACGCGGCTCGCCATCAACCCGATGCCGATCAGATGGCAGTGCGTATCGACAAGACCGGGGAGGATCATTCCCCCCGACGGAAGCTCTATCTCACGACCATCCAGAAACAGCCGGAACCGCTCCGATGGCTCCACGCCATCGATACGGCCGCCGGAGCAGCGAACGGTTTTCGGGGAGAAAAGCTCGGAATCGGAGAGGCGGGGAAAAGAGATATTCGGCACGGAGAATTGGGTTGATGATTCGGGGATGTGGGAGCGCGGCATCGATCCAGTCATGCTCCTATTGAACAGGGCGTGACCTGTCACGGATGCGCTTCCAGAGCCACGCGGACACCGTTGCTATAATGAACGACACCGAAACTCCTATCAGTGAAAGGAAGAACCCGGCTATCATAAACAACGCCATACCTTCCCCTCCCCTCCCTCTCCGGGGTTCATCCAGCACCCCTGGATCAGGATCAGGATGCTTCAACCAGACAATCAGTATGATGATCCCAATAAAGAAAAACGGCTGCATAAGTGCCAGAGTCAGGGAGAACCGCCAGACAGGCTCTGTATAGAGCGCGCTCCAGAGACCCGCCGCGATCCCCGCGAAACCGATCAGCCACAACACCCAGCCATCGCTCGCGAAGCAGGCACTGATGATCAGCCATACGACCAGGATGGAGAGATGCCCGGCCGCGGCCATGATTCTTTGACGGCGTAGGTTATCCATTGAACCGATTTCCCCTGCTTGGACAATGGCCGATACTATTTCCGCAACGTCAGCCATCGCGACTCAACCCCATCCCCCGTCTCGATGCGGTAGATATAGACGCCGCTTGGATACTCCGCCCCGTTCCAGCGCGCCTCGTACTCGCCGCGTCCCTGGTATTCATCAACCACGGTCCCCGCGTCCTCGCCAAGCTGGTTGAAGACCCTGAGAAGGACATGCGTGGGGCGGGCAACGGCATAGCGGATGGTGGTGGAGCCGCTGAACGGGTTGGGATAGTTCTGATGGAGCAGAATCCCCTGCGCGCCAAGCTCCCCCTGATCGACCACGGAGGCGGGAAGCCGCAGGTAATCGCCGATGCCGCGGAGGATGGCGTAGCCGGTGGAATCGTACATCCCGGCGGTCTCGCAGTTCATATCCTCGTAGGTAAGCGCCATCACATCGGCGCCGTGATTGAACCACCACCAGCTCTCGGGGAAATGCGTCGGCGCCACGGAATCCCACGTCCTGTTGAACGGCCACGGCTCTATTCCATCGCTGAAATAGGAATGAACGCCGGTGATAAACCGCTGTTCGCGCGCGGCGTAATCGGGGGAGGTGCCGGTGGCCTCGTGGTAGACGAAATAGCGTTTGCAGAGATAGGCGGAGTGCATGTTCAGGGCGATCTCGATCGGCGCGGGGGATGCCATCAGCTCGGTAAACCGTCGCTTCAGCGTTGCCACCTCCGGCTCCATCGGCACCTTGTCCCACCCGCGTTCCAGGTCAACGCCGTGGGCGTTTTCGCGGGGGGCGTCCAGCTCCACGCCGTCGGGGTTATACATCGGGACGATATAGAAGACCGTTCGGTCCCGCAGCACCCGCGCGAAATCATCCTCCGAGGTCAGAAAGCTGATGATGGCGTCGGCAACGTGGAACGCCTGCACTTCCCCCGGATGCGTCCTGGCGTGGATAAAGACCGTCCGCCGGTATTTGATCTGCGGAAGGGGTGATGTGATCGTCAACTGCCAGATCCCCCTGTTCTGCACCGACGCCCCCAGCGAGTCGATCGTCACATACGGACTTTTCCGCCAGCCGGCGATCCGGTTGAGGAGACTATCGTATCCAAACCCCCAGTGAGGGCCAAGCACGCTCAGCAGACCGCGCAGATGTTTTCCGCTCGGCTCCCATCCCTCCTCATCAAGATAGAAGACGTGGCGCGTCGTATCGACGGCGGTTTCCCCTTTCTGGGCGCGGCCGGCGGCCGGGATCAGAAGGAGGAGAAGAATAAGGGGATATCGCAATCGGTTTCCCGTACATGTCAGCATGGCATCCTCCGGTGATCGCCGGCGATGATCGATGTATCCCGGCGTCGCGGGCAATGTAATGGATTTACCGCAATGCCCTGCGCAGCGCCGCCCGTGCCGCGTGATAGCCGCACATGCCGTGGACACCGCCGCCGGGAGGCGTTGATGATGAACAGATGTAGATGCCCGCGTCCGGCGTGCTGTAGGGGACGGCCCGCATCACCGGGCGGGTGAAAAGCTGGCGGAGATCCTGCGCGCCACCGTTGATATCACCACCGATATAGTTCGGGTTGTAGCGCTCGAACGCCGCCGCGGTGATCGTCCTCCGGGTGATGATCCTCTCGCGGAACCCCGGCGCGAACCGCTCCACCTGC
>JBDSJW010000470.1:0-8052 GCA_039917235.1 Kapaibacterium sp. (SeqCode)
GGCAAACCCCTCGCGCGCGGCGGCGCCAACGGAGGCATACTGGCGCTGGAGCAGGTCCTGTGCCTTTGCCGACCAGGGCATCAGCTCGCAATCCAGGCAGACCCAGTCGGTGGAGAATTCCTCCCAGAATCCGGTTTCGTCAAGCGCGGCGCGGAGCCGTTTGAGGAGCTCGTGCTCCTCCGCGCCATCGAAGAAGGCACGGCCGGTGCGCGTATAGCAGACGCCGGCAAGCGCTCCGGAAACGCCGAATCGTCGGGCGGCGGCATCGCCATCACGGCAGAGGACAATCACCGCGCGCGATCCCATATGCTTCTCCTCGCAGACCAGCCGCGTAACGCCGTGGCGTCGGTAGTAGGCAAATGCGTCGGCGGGATGCTCCAGAAGGCCCGGCTCCGTGCTGGTGGTGGTTGGGGACATCGTCGGCGGGAGATAGATAAGCCAGCGCGGGTCGAGCGCAAAGCGGCTCATCACCTCCAGCGCGGCGCGGCTGTTCTCCTCGCGAATCGTGATGCCGCGATGCAGCCTTGTCGTGATCTGCCGCTTGCCGAAGATATCCTCAAGATCGAGCATATCATCCGCATCCTCCACAACCGCCCCATCCTCCGGCAGAAATGGTCGCGATGGCTCCGCGTAGACGCGCGCGGCCGGCACCGACATGGTGACAAGCTCGGGATATCGGAGCGCGGTCAGACGTCCGCCGAAGACGCATCCGGTATCGATGTTGATGGTGCCGTTCAGCCATTCGGGATCGGGAACCGGCGTATGGCCGTAGACAACCCGTGCGCGTCCGCGATAATCGGCGGCCCAGTTGTAGCGGACCGGCAGCCCGAACTCGTCGGTCTCCCCCGTCGTCTCCCCATACAGCGCAAACTCCCGCACCCGCCCCGACGCCCGCCCCTGAAAGCTCTCCTTCATCCCAGCGTGGGCAACCACCAGCCCTCCGTCATCGAACAGATAGTGGCTCACCAGCGAATCGAAGAAGGAGGCCATCGCCTCGGAATATTGGGCGCGGGTCTCTTCGGGAATCGCGTCGATCTCCGCCACGGTCTGCTCCAGACCATGACGTACCATCACATTTTTCCCGCGGAGTTTTTTCACCAGCTTGATATCGTGATTTCCCGGAACGCAGATGCCGCCGCCATCGCGGACCATATTCCGCACCAGCTCGTAGCTCTCCAGGATGCGTGGACCACGATCGACGATATCCCCCACAAAGACCGCCTTCCGTCCCTCGGGATGCACGTAGACTCTGCCGTAGCGGCTTGCGCCCCGCGCGGCATCATCAGTGATCTCCTCGGGGCGCCATTGATAGCCAAGGTTCTCCAGCAGCATCTCCAGCTCATCGCAGCAGCCGTGGATATCGCCGATGATATCGAACGGACCGTGCTCGTTCCGCCGGTCATTCCAGAGCGGCGTCCGGGTGATGGTGACGGCGTCCACCTCCTCCGGGGTCGAAAGGATATGGATGTGGCGGAACCCTTCGCGGCGCAGATCGCGGAGGGAGCGTTTCAGGCTCTGCCGCTGGCGCCTGATCACATGCTCGCCGAAGCTCCTGTCGGTCCTGGCCGCGTGCCGGTCCTGGCAGATGCGCTCGGAGATGTTCATGACGATCGCCACCGGCTGCACGTCGTGTTCGCGCGCAAGGGCAACCAGCGGCTTGCGGGCCTCCGGCTGGACGCTGGTTGCATCGATCACCGTGAAGTTCCCCCGGCGCAGCCGGGTTGCGGCGATATAATTGAGGATGCGGAAGGCATCATCGGTGGCGGAGAGATCGTTTTCATCGTCCGATGCAATCGCGCGGCAGTAATCGGAGGAGATCGTCTCCGTCGGTTTGAAATGCTTTCGGGCAAAGGTGGACTTGCCCGAGCCGGAGGCGCCGATCAGGACCACCAGCGAAAGCTCGGGGATAGTGATATTCATGGGGAAGATTGAAAGTTATTGCGGCGGGGCAGGCTCCCGCGCCATCCTCTGGCAGGCTGTTGAACAACGTCATCCGCGGCGTTGGCCTTCATCGTTCGCTCACTGAGGCGTCCAGAAGGACGCCTCATTCGCTCAGATTCGGCCGCCTTGCGGCTGATCGTTGTTGAACAGCCTGGGTATCGGAAGTAATTCAACAGTCTGCTACCTGTTCGGCTCGATCCGTCCCGAAAGGCTTGCCACCATCGTCAGAAGTTCCGATGGCTCCACCGGCTTCGCGATATGCATCTGAAAGCCCGACATGATGGCCCGCCGCCGGTCCTCCGAGCGCGCAAACGCCGTCAGGGCAAGCGCGGGGGTGGCTCCCCCCTGATCATGGGGAAGCGAACGGATCGACCTGATAAGCGTATACCCGTCCTGCTCCGGCATCCCGATATCGCTGATAACCACATCGGGGAGATGTTCCGGCACGGCGACCAGCGCCTCCCGCGCCGATGACGCGGTGATCACCTGGGCGCCGCTCTGTTCAAGGAATCGCCGCACCAGATCCCGCGCATCGGGCTCGTCATCCACCACCAGCACCTTTACGCCGTTCAGCATCGGCGGCGCGCCGTCGGTGCCGGCCGATCGCGATGTCATGGGCCGATCGCGAATCTCCTCCCCATCCCTGATCACCGTGGGTGGAAGCGCCACCACGAAGGTTGCCCCCTTTCCAACGCCGGGGCTCTTCGCGTGGACGGAACCGCCGTGGAGTTCCACAAGGCTCTTGACGATTGCCAGCCCCAGCCCCAGACCGCCATGATTCCGGGTGGTGGTGGCGTCCGCCTGACGGAACCGCTCGAAGATGTAGGGGAGGAACTCCGGTTTGATCCCCTCGCCGCTATCGACAACGGAGATCTCGATATGGGAGTTCACCCGTTCCAGAATCACCTGCACGCGCCCCCCTTTCGGGGTGAACTTGATGGCGTTCGTCAGCAGGTTCCAGACGATCTGCTGCAACCGGGCGGGATCGCCGGAGACCGGCCCGGCCAGAGGGTCGACGATTTTCTGGAGGCGTATCTCCTTCCCTTCGGCGGCGGGACGGATGGAATCGAGCGACTGTTCGATGATCTGTGGAAGATCCACCTGCTGTACGTCGAGGCGGATCTTGCCGCTGATGATCCTGCTCATGTCCAGAAGATCATCGATAATCTGCGTCTGCATCCGCGCGTTCCGCTCGATCACCTCCATCCCCTTGGTGATATCGGTCTCCCCCATCTCCCCGGAGTTGAGAAGCTGCGACCAGCCGAGGATGGCGTTCAGCGGCGTCCGCAGCTCGTGCGACAGCGTCGAGAGGAATTCATCCTTCAGACGGTTGGCGCGCTCCGCCTCGGCGCGGGCGGAGCGTTCGGCGGTCAGGAGCTGATCCCGTTCCTCCTCCGCGTTTCTCCGCTCGGTGATATCCTGCACCACGCCGATCATCTCAACGGGGGCGCCCGATTCATCGTATGCAACCTGACCCAGCGCCGCCACCCATCGAATATCCCCCCCCGGCATCACCACACGGTACTGGTTTTCGTACAGCGTGTGCTCCCTGATCGACCCGAGCGCGGCATTGCGCACAGGCTCTCGATCATCCGGGTGGACGGTCTCGATAAACGAGTCGTAGCTTAAGGGCTGATCCGGGGCAAAGCCGAGGATGGCACGGCCGCGATCCGACATCTCGATCCCGCCGGTGGGGATATTCCGCTGCCAGAAGCCGAGATGCGCCGCATCCAGAGCCAGCCGTAACTGCTCCTCGTGCCTTCGAAGCTCCGCCTCCGCCTTCTTCCGTTCCGTGATATCGCGAAAGTATATCCCAAGCCCGTCGCTCGATGGGTAGTCGTGAAACTCCGTCCAGGCATCGTTCCAGCCGTTTCGGACCTCGGCGTGAATCGGTTCGCCGGTAGCCATCGCCCGGCGGTGCAGCGTCTCAAATTCTGTCCCGATCATCCGCGGGAAAATCTCCCAGATGGGTTTCCCCACGATCGCGACCGGATCTACGCCCCCCAGGCGCACGGCGTGTTCGTTGATGTAGGTCAGACGCCAGTCGGCATCCAGGCGGATATAGGCATCGCTCATATTCTCCAGAATTCTCTCAGCGCGGGCGCGCGCCTCCTCCACCTGCCGTTGCGCCTCCTTCCACTGCGTGATATCGGTCACCAGCGCCACCATCCCGTGGATATCGCCATCGGCGCCGCGGTGCGGGACGTAGTGGACTTCCACATCTCGCATAAGTCCGTCGGGATAGGGGATGCGCGCCTCGAACTTGACATTCTCCCCCGCCATTGCCCGATCCACCCGCTCGGATACTATGCTGAACGCGCTCTCTCCAACAGCCTCCCGGATGTTCATCCCCACGATCTGTTCCAGAGGCTTTGCCAGCCATTCCTGGTAGACGCGATTAACGAACTTATACCGCCCGTTGGTGCCGAGGTAGGAGATCAGCACCGGAATGGTATCGATCACAAGGCGCAACTGCTCCTCGTTGATACGGATCGACTGCTCGGCGAGCTTGCGGGCCGTGACATCCAGCGCGTAGGCGGCAATCCCGTTGGGGGTGGGATGGACCCTGATATTCACCCACTTTTCACCGCGGAACGCGGAAGCAGTCTCCAGCTGAACCGGAACCCGCTCGTTCATACATTTCTCCAGCGCGTCGCCAACGACCGTTCCACGCGATGGAACGATATCCCAGTAGACTCTGCCGATGACCTGGTCACTGGTGATGCCGTAGAGCGTCTCCGCCTGCCGGTTGATATAAACGATCCGCCACTCCATATCGAATACGATAAGCGCGTCGGCAATCGACTCGGCGATATCGATGGCCGTGAGATGCTGAGGGAGAGATGTCTCCGGCGACTCGTCAAAATCGGATCGGGACGATCCCGATATGGCGTCGCTCATGGTTCACCCGTCGTGCGGTTGTTCTGCCGGAAGACCCCCATCTGTGTGGGGGCGCCGACCGCCGCATCCTCCGGGCCAACGGGGAAAAACTGCACCGAATAGCCATGGGCGCCGGCAACCCGCGTTCCCCACGTCTGGAACTCCTCCCTGGTCCACTCGAACCTGTGGTCGCGATGGCGCATCCGCCCGGCGGAAAGCGACGGCCACATCACATTATACTCGCTGTTCGGCGTGGTGATGATCACGGTGTCAGGGCGCGCATACTTGAAGATCGCCTGCTCGAACGTCACCAGACGATCGGCATCCAGATGCTCGATCACCTCGACGATCGCCGCGGCATCGTACCCGGCGATCCTCCTGTCGCGATAGGTCAGCGCCCCCTGAATCAGCTTCACCCGCTCCCGCTGCTTCTCCGGCAGTTTCTCCATCCTGGCCGATGCCATCTCAAGAGCACGCGATGAGACATCCATCCCGAGGATCTCCGTGAACTGCTTTTCGCCAACCAGCATCCTCAAAAGCTTCCCCTCGCCGCAGCCAGCATCCAGCACGCGGGCGGCGCCGCTCTCCTTCAGGACCTCCAGGACCTTCTCCAGCCGCTGCTGGTGCAGGCCGATCTTCGCCTCCACATCCCCCTCCTCCCTATCCTTCTCCCGCGCCAGCTCATCGGGATCGACGGTATCCCCCTCGGCAAGCCGCGCCACGGCGTTCCGCGTCAGCGATCCCTGATGGCGCAGATAGCGCCGCGCTATCAGATCGCGCTCAGGATGCCCGGCCAGCCACCCCTCGCCACGATGCAGGAGCTTCTCCACCTCATCATCCCCCACCCAGTAATGCTTTTCGTCATCCAGCACGGGGATCAGGACGTAGAGGTGGGAAAGGAGATCGCGCAGGCGAATGGCGGCGGAAAGGGTCACATTGTAGATGCCGCTCTCCCCCCATTCAGGGAAGGCGGGATCAAGCGCCAGCCGCTCCACCGTAACCGCATAGCCAAGCGGCTCAAACAGCCCACGGACAATCCGTTCCCCTCCCCGGCACGGCAGCGAATGAATCTGCGCGGTAAGCGGAAGAAGCTCATCCACCAGCTCCGGCCTGTCCCTGCATTTGCCGTTCAGCGCCGAGGTAAGCACCTCCGCGATCCCCACGCTCATAAACGAGGAGGAGACATATGGCCGGTCGTTGACGTACTGCTCCAGGGCGAAACCGCCTGCCGGCTTCCTCCTCCCGCGAACCAGCTTGATAGGGTCAACATCGAGAAGAAGCGAGCAGGTGCAGCGCTCCTCGGTTGCTTCGGGGTAAAAGAGATGGACGCTTCCGAATGTGAGATCGAAGCTCTGTGCCCTTGCGGGATGCTTGTGAAGCAGGTAACCGAGATCGGTCGCCGGCTGCCGGGTATTGGTAATGGTCAATAACATTATCCGGGAAGATAGGGATTCCCCCCCTATCCCCTTTCCAGTTCTCCCCGTTCCAATCGTTCCCGCCGCCCCACGATCCAGTAGAAGAGGAACCCGGCCGCCATGCCGAACGGGAGGGCGGGGAGAAGACAGATCAGGATACCGTACAGAATCCCGGCAATAAGCATATCTCCCCGCCCGATCCTGTCATGTCCCAACGCGCCCAACGGGCTGCCGATCAGGATCTCGATCACCCAGCAGAAGCCATACGCCAGCACCGTGACCGCCGCCCCCGGGATAAGCCCGTGCAAAGGGGGATGTAAACGCGCGCGACTCTGCATCCTCCCGCCGACCAGATACCCGGCGATCATCGCCGGCAGCGCCACCACGATAAGAAGCCACGGGATGGTATCCCTCCCCCACCAGTTGCTGAAGCATGACCAGAGTATGAGATACAGAGTCGCCGTGATGCCGAATATCCCCATCCCCAGCAGTTGGCCGAACCTCTTTTCCATCTCCATTCCTCCATTGTTGATTGATGTCGCAATGGTATGAACGGAACATCGTTCCCGAACGCACCCTGAAGGCCGGTCGCGCGGCACCCGTGTGCTTGCCGGGAAGGCTCTACCAGACGTTCCGCTCCCTGAGTTCCGTTATCTGCCGGATGTGGTTTGCGCCATGATCGGAATAGTTCACCAGCAGATCATCCATCGTTATCGCCCCGATCTCCGGGTGCGTCCCCCCGCGGCTCCAGGCAGATTCCGGCATGGAACGGAGCAGCGCCCCCCAGCGGTCGTGCAGGCCACGGAGGATCGTGAGCGATGAATCGACCGGATAGCCGGCGCAATCGGCCAGGGCAACCCAGGAGTCCTGATCGTACGGCTTGATGGTGGGGTTGTCCTCGGTCAGAAGGAGCTTCATGCGGATGATGGCGTTCATATGGGAGTCGGCCAGATGATGGATTACGTGCCTGACGTTCCAGCCGCCGTCGCGATACGGCGTGTCAAGCTGGGTGTCGTTCAGATCGCGCACGGCGGCCTCCGCCAGCACCGGCAGCTCTTCTATCCCGCCGATGCGCTCGGCCCGCTCCTGTTCGGTCAGCATATGCCTCTCTCCTCTTCCTGAAGTATGGTTGATGGATATCGATGTGATCAACTCGATCAATCGCGAAAGTACCGATCCCACCGCATCCACCATCATCCGCCGATGCTCCCGGCGGTTCCGGGATGCTCATGGATGATAGATGATCCGGGATACTCCGGCATCGTCTCCGGCGTGATGGAATAGTAGACCATGTCAAGATCGTAGAACCGCGCATCCCGCTCGTACCGCATGCCGATCTTCTCCATCACCCGATACGACGCTGGGTTTTCGTGCCGCGCCACCGCCACAATCCGCTCCAGGCCGATCTTCCCGAACCCAAGGCGGAGCATCCCCCGCGCCGCCTCCGCCGCCAGCCCCTTCCCCCACTCACTCTTCGCCAGCATGTAGACCAGCTCGATCTCCGGCGTGGTATCCAGCAGCGTCAGGCCGCACCAGCCGGCAACGCGACCGCTCTCCTTCGGCACAAGCGCCATCAGCCCGAACCCATGCTTCTCCCAGTAAGCATTGATCCGCCCGATTGCCCCGGCAACCTGCTCCCTGGTAAATGGCTTTCCCCCCGCCAGATGGCGAACCACATCGGGATCGGCGAGGATCGGCGCAAGATCGTCCAGATCATCGGGGGCGAATGCGCGGAGAAGAATGCGGTCGGTTTCCACGGTCGGGATGTTCATATCGGTTCAGCTGGTTGTTGAGAAGAGGATATGCTGTGAACGAT
>JBDSJW010000471.1:0-3632 GCA_039917235.1 Kapaibacterium sp. (SeqCode)
GCCCCCGCACCAGTATACACGCTCGCCGGAGGAATTGCAACGCATACCCAATAGGCATGATTTGCCTGAAGGCGCATGCTCCCCATGTGATGGGCGGGCCTAAAGCGATCGAAAATTCTGCGGGGGATGTCGGGAGGATCGTCACCGGCCGAGCGGAACCATCCTCCCGGATCATCCGCGATATCGTTTCAAACCGCCTCCTGATTCAGCTCGGTCACCGATATTCCGGTATCGATCAGATCGTAATCATCGATAAGGAAGTAGACCCGGCCGGCCCATGCGATAAAGCGATAACCAAGGAGGCTGGCCGCCTTGGCGAACATCGTTATATGAACGAACCTCGTTCCTGGTTTTACGTCGAGCACATCTTTCCATGTCATGATATCACCTCGTTCTTCTGTTATTCATTCAGTGTCTGACTGGTAGATGACAAATCGCGGGCCGGAAATTGCGTGGGTAATTCATACGGCGCCGGTTCCGCGGGAATGGAGCGATGATTTTACATTCTATCGGCGGGAGTTTCGTCAGCAACAAGAGGGTGAGGACCATTTAATCGGTTTTGAGGAGGTTGCCATGATGGATGTATCGCGCGGGATGTTGGCAAAATTGAGGGGATTGATCGACTGGCGAGGGAAGATCACCGAGGATGGAAGCGGGAATGTCTACGTGAGGGATCGCGATAACGCTATCTACAGGATATCACGAGCGTTGTTCGACAAGCTCAATCCCGCGGTGCGGGAGAAGATCCAGCTCAGGCTTTTCATCTCCCGATTCCTTCGGAAACCAGTCTGATCGCATGTGCGATCAACCGGAAGCAATCGCGGGGCGGCCTATCAGGTCGCCCTTTTTTATGTCCATTATCAGCAGTGAAAAATCATCGCAAAAAATATTTTCCAGCCCGCCATATGCGCCAATTCTGACTGGAATGGATGATTTTTTATTTGCGCCTTATGACGCAAAGGGGTCCGTTGAGCACGTTTTCGGGACGTGCGAACCGTAGCTTTGCACCTGTTCAATCGCACATGGATCAAGACCTTGCTTCCAATGCGGTCAACAACGGTTGAGCTTCGGCAACAGACAGATAGATCCTTCGCATGGGCATGCGCCGCGATTCATCCAAAACATTCGAGAAACAGCATCAGGCCAATCACGATGAAATCCGGCCATTCACTCTGGACTTCGGCGGCATGATCGATTACCCTTATCCAATGGCTCAGCCAAAGCGCATTCCACCCTCCCTGCTCCCGTCGGTCGAGACGGATGAGGGTGCCATCAGGCGCGGGCTGATCGAGCTGGCGAACTATCACGGCGTAAGGGCCGATCTGGTATCGGAGGCATGGGGGCTGTCGGGAACGCGGGGAGATCCCCTGGCACACCCCGGCGATCGGGAGATGCCATTTGAAATTTTTGTAGCGCTCGGACGGAAGCCGGGGGGACTCCGTTATCTGAGCGAAGTGGGGGGTGGAGAGACAATCTGGGAGCGCCTGTCTAACAGTCGGCGGGCGCTCCCGGCTCTCCTTGAACTGCTCGGCCTTCGAGCGGATATGGTGATGGATTCGGTTGATCTGCTCCTGCCGGAGTATATCGATCAGTTTCCGCGGGTGCGGCACGGCATCTGGATTGCGCCCGTGTTTACCCCGGCGGGCGGGCGGCTGACTACGTATGTCAATACAAGCTGGCGAGGATCGGAGGAGCTCTGGCCGCTGGTGCAGGGGCTTCTGGATGCCAATGCGCGCGCCGAAGCTCGTGAACGGATCGAGCGGATGGCGCCGCTGCTGCGTGAGGGGCATCGTCTTTCGTTTATCGGACTTGAGACGACGCCGAATGGAATTGGCCGGATTGGCCTTCATTTTCGTGGCGGGCGGCTGACGCGGGATCTGATTCTCCGCATCGCGCGCCTGGCCGGCAACGGCCCCAGCCCCATTGTTGATCTGTGGGAGAGGTTTATCGCCGATCGCACTCCGAGGCCCGAGGATACGCTCCTTTCGATCATAATCCCGGAAGATGGAACGCCGATCCGCCCAAGGATCGAGATCAGCGCCGATGCACTCGGCATTCCAGACGCCAAGCTCCTCCCCTATATCCATCACGTCGCGCGGGCGATGGCGCTCGACCCGGAGGATTACGTGACCACGATGGAAGTGATGGGAAGGATCGGCGTGGGGGCGGCGCGGCATACGATCATCGGCCTGTCGGGAATAGCGGGGGAGCCGGAGATCGACATCTTTATGAAGCCGCGGCTGCGCTGATCCGCGGCATCGCGCCACGTTATCGACGACGTACGGCATCATCCTGCTCCACCACCACGCGCACCGCGCGCGCCAGAAGCATCTCCTCGGGAAACATCGCATCATGTTCATCAGCCGCCGTGCGCCGTTTCAGATGCGCCAGAACCTCCAGCGGACGGACGCCGCGCAGGGTGATGGAATCCAGAATAGCCCGCGCCACCGAATAGGCGTTCCATCCGTGATTGTCGGGAATCGAGTCCGACTCCACAAGAACCCGGGCACCATCCCGCACGATGGAACAGATATTGGCGATCAACGCCTTCCGGGCAATCCCCACCGACTCCATCGTCGGCTCCATGAAGACATACGATGTGTTCTCGGCATCGATCCCTCCTCCAAGACCCGACACCCGCAACTGGACCGAATCGCGCGTCACCAGCCTTCCCCCCGCATAATCAGCTATATCCAGCTCTGCAACCAGCGGAGCAAGCCCTGAATCGACAGCCATGCCGGCCAGCGTAAACGCCGCGTCGATATCGTTGTTCCCACCATCGCGATTGGAAATTCGCTTCAGCTCATGGCTCCCCTGGCGCAATGTCAGGCTCCACTCCCTTACCCCCATCTTCGAATCGATCCGCTTGTTCAGGCCGATGTTCGGGATGATTCTATCGTTGACCACCCACTTCATCAGAAACGGAGCTATCAGTATCTGCGTGGAGGGGATGACCGTGATGGATGCCTCCGGCCCGGCAGTGCCATTGCCCGCACTCACCGCCGCGGACGTTATCCGTCCCCGGTCGATCCCCCAGATATCATGCAGATAGGCGCGGATACGTTCCACGCGCCGAGCCTCTATCGATGCTGGCTCGCCGGGAGCACTCCCTCCTCTGAGCTGTACTGTGGACGAGGGAAGGTCGCGCATGCGACGTCCGAGGATATTGAGCAGATCGCGACAGACGGAGAGGGGCGGCCTGTATCCATAGTCCGCCGCCGCGCCGGTATCGGAGGCGCTCCCAAGCTGGCGATAGCGTTCCGGAAGGCGATCGGAGCCACGATTGAAGAAGACCACGGCGGGGAGATCCAGATACTGCCGGTAGAGGGTGCGGTGATCGTTGATGATTGCCGCGTCCAGCTTCCTCCCCAGCGAATCGATGCCGAATAGATCGATCGACGCCGTGATATGCGATCTGCTCGATATGATCGCCGGGGTATCGATAACCGTAACCCCGGCAAGTTGAACGGTATCCCGGGAGGAAAAATCGAAGCTGATCCCCAGACTCCCGCCAAAGCTCAGGCATCGGCGATCGGTAAGCCCTTCCGCCAGGGCAACGGCATCCAGGCGCGCATAGAGTTCGGGACGGATGGCAAGTTTCTTTGTCAACTGAAACGAGCGCGATATGCTCC
>JBDSJW010000472.1:0-5331 GCA_039917235.1 Kapaibacterium sp. (SeqCode)
CGCAACGGTCCCCGCTCCAAGCGGCGTGACAGTCTCATAGATAATTTTGTATACAGCAACACCAGCCACCGCCCTCCCCTGAATCTCATGCCCCACTTCCGCCGCCGTCTTCCGCTCAATCAGCGTCGCCGAAATCAACCGCCCGCGATGAACCGGGCCGGACGGAAGAATCGCCGCGGAAGCGGAGCCGGACCGTTCCTGATGATGACCGCAGCCCGCCAGCGCAAGCAGTGAAAAGATAATCGCCATGCCAGCGCGCCTGGAAATATTCATGCAAACGTTATCGGACTTCCACGGTGATTGTTTCGTCCGCGCGCAAAAGCCATGAAGGATTTCAGATACGCGGAATGTTCAGTAAGAAATTCACCATCGTCATCGCTGATTTGCAATGACGATGGGAATGTTATCCAATCACTCTCATGGAGTTCAAGCGTTACACGGATTATTTATAATCCAGAAGCGCGCGGGCGATTAAGGAACCATCTCCGTGAACTGCCCCGCCATCACAACCTGAATCACTCCGCCATAGGAGCACATAAGTTTGGATGCGTCGTTGAGCACGGGAAAATTTCCCATCAGCACGGTCGGCCCCCCCGGCACCCACGGCGCCGCAGTCGCGGGAACACAGGGCATCGGTGTCAGCACGCCGAGCGCGGCGGCGGTCGCGGCGGCAACCGTTGGATTGGATGGCGAATTGCACATACCGAACGGCAGAATATTCACCATCGGTTTATAGTCCATGATGGTCGCCGCCGGCATATTGCTGGTGATCACCTGGTTTTCCGGAAGCACCACCAGCGAAACCGGTGCAACCCCAAAACTGCATTGAATCATTGCGCCATTGCAGACGTGCATCGGCATAATCTATCTCCACAAATAATACCCGTGGATCGGTTTATCAATTACAGCTCAACCAGCAACGTATCGGTGCCGAGCAGCGGCCGGGTGCGCTGATAGACATACGCATCCCCACAGACACATCTCATTTTTGACGGCGGAACAAACATCAACGCGCCATGTCCCTTGCCATCTATATCCCGCACTTCGATAAACACCATCCCCCTGTTCGTACAGGTGTGTTTCTTACATGTGTAAACCGCCACATATCGCACGACGGGAATAAGCGGGGCGACCACCGCCACTTCCGTCCAGTCCCACGAATCGTTGACCGACCGATCGTAAAGATCATAATAATGCTTGCCGCCGGGCGTATCCCTGGTATCACTTTTATGAATAAAAAGGAGCGCGGGCGCGGTGGGAAATTTGCTCTTCACCCACTCGGGAATCACCTTCCCGCACTGACCAATGCCGTCCCCGCAGAAGGAAATGGTATCATCCACCTCCACACGATCGATCGTCTTCCCCGTCAGCAGCGCAAGTTTGGTGGTTACGGATGGAAGCGCCAGATAAAGCTGATCGGGATGATTGTTCGATGTAACGCCGAGCAAGCTGGTCCTGTTCAACGGATCGGCAAGCGACATTATTTTTTTGACGCTAGCCTCGGTGTAGAAGACGTGAATGGCAAACGTCACTCCAGGTTGAGCCTTGAAATCGGAAACGTTGCTGAACAACGTCGCATTCTTGAAACGGTTATACATTGGATAATCTCCCTTGATTGGGGATGATGGAATATTTGCGCGGCATCGGTTAAGAAAAGATCTAAAAGATGAATGTTGGGATTTCTGTCCCGCAAACAAATGTATTGCTGAACCTGCGAGATGCGCTTCGCAGCCCTTTGGGTCTTCCGCTTCGCGTCAGGATGACAGTTTATTTTTTCGCCTCTTAATTTCAGTAATCGCAGCAGGAATTTGCGAGATCTTTCGCTGCGCTCAAGATGACAAAACGGATTTTTTTTGCTGAGCCGTCTAACGAAAAGGATAAACGTTGTCACCATCACAACGTAAACGAAAGCATTTCTCCCTCACGCTCATCCTCGCATAGAAATTCTGTTATCGGGCCGAAGACGATTTTTTTCTCTTCATCCGTGCATGTCGGCAGGTAAAGACGGAGAACGCGCGGGTCATAGTAACGGAAATAAAGTCGCCGGCCGTCCGGGTCATCCACCATCAGCAGATCGCGCAGATGATTGCGGACGATGCGGATATCCCTCCGGCTCAACGCGAAAATCCCCCAGTGACGCAGCCAGCCATCGGCAAGAATCCATTCGGTAAATGGATCATCAGACTCCAGACGCACCAGATACGCTGCTGCCCGCGCCAGCTCGGGAACAAGTTTTCCCGCCGTCAGGCAGACATGTTCGGGATTTTCCTTCGTCAGCCGTTCCAGCAGATCGGGAATCGACGCGCCGTCGAGAATCGCGAACGTGTTAAGATTCGGATCGGCGAAAAGCAATTTGTGATGTGCGCGCGCAATCGCTCCGTTCGCGATGATATCATTATCATGCTCCATTCTCTTCCTCCACGGTTGTCCCTTCCTCGGCGCGGCGCGCCTCCGCCTCCTGACGGGCTTTTGCGCATTCCACGCAATCCTCCGTAAATGGCGCGCCATCCTCGGCGGCGGCGGTCAGCATCGCGGCCTGTTCGCGCTGCTGCGCCGCGACTTCAGGATCGACAGGGGTTTCAGGCGCGGATGCGGGGGCGCTTGCAGGGCTGGAAGATTGCGCGCCGCCGTTTGACGGAGCGGAATTTGAGGATGCCGGACTTGAAGACGAGGAACCTGAAGATGCCGAACCTGAAGATGCGCTTGATGACTCGCCGATTTTCTCCGAACCGGATGTGGCGCGCGCCGGCGGTGGTTCGTATGCCTCCCCCGGCTTTGCATCGGTTGCCTCCACCGGTTCGCTGGGATCTTTCGGGGCTTTTGGCGATTGCGGCGAACTTCCCGCGCCGGAACCGGCGGAGCCGCCGCTGTTCAGGAGAATCGGCGTGCCGGAAATCGTCACGCCAGCCGGGCCAACCACGATAAATCCGCCGCCGGCCTTCAGCGTGATCGTCATCCCCGCCTCGATCACAACATCCATTCCCCCTTTCAGATGAATCGCCATCCCGGCATCCATCGCGTAATTCTGTCCCGCTTTTTCCTGAAGATTCATCCCGACATTCAGCGACATCCCCCCTTTTATATCCAGATTATGATCCCCCTTCACCGCCAGATGCCGCCCGCCGTCCACGCTCTCCATCATATCTTTTTTCACCGCCAGATGCAGATCCCCTTCAACTTTTTCGATCTGATCCTTTTTAATTGTGCGGTGACGTTCTCCCTCGATTTTATCAATCTGATTTTTTGTGACGATCAGATGTTTTTCGTTTCCGATCCATTCATGCGCGTCATTCTTGATCCGTACTTCAAGATCCTTTTCGCCGTGAAGGAAAATCTGCTCCGATCCTTTTTTATCATCGAAACGAAGCTCATTAAATCCCTCTCCCCCTTTCGATGAATTTGTCTTGATCGCCGTCTTCGTCTGATCGTCCGGCAATGTGTAGGGAACCGTCTGCTGGCCGTTGTAGACCGTTCCCGTCACCAGCGGGCGATCGGGATCGCCGCCGAGAAAACTGACGATCACTTCAGTCCCCATCCGCGGAATCGCGATCGTCCCCCAACCTTTTCCCGCCCACGGTTGCGCCACGCGAATCCAGCAGGAGCTGTTCTCATCCTGCTTGCTCCGCCTGTCCCATGGAAAATCGACTTTTACGCGACCGTATTGATCGGTCCAGATTTCCTCGCCGCTTTTTCCCACAACCGTCGCTATTTGATAGCCGTGAATCATCGGCTTTTTCGTGGTTCGCGGCGGACGAAATGGAACGGTGGCCGGAAATGCGACAAATGTATTTTCGTAATGATCCTGCGCCACTTCCATTGTCACCGAACGGAGCACATACGCCCTGTTCATGTCATCGCGATAATGTTCCTTCAGCGTGAATTTTCCGCCCGCGATAAAATCGCGACAGTTGCCGGCGCCATAAATCATCTTCATCGGCAGTTCGAGCATCTCAATTCGCGTCTTTGCGATGCTCTCTCCCTGATCCTTTTTCAGATATCCGCCGGGATATTCGTACATCCCCAGATGCAGGCCATCCGGCGTCGGCGCGGAAACTGTAACGCCGAGATCGGTTGCAGGGGTTTCGAAATTATAATCGGTGAAACGATATTCTCCCGTTACCAACTGATGCTCCAGCGTGCAGGCGTTGACCGCATCCTCCTCCCGCCACGACGCGCCAAACCGTTTGAAACGCACCGGCGCGGCAAGCCCCGGACAGTCCACGTGAGCGTCGATATCATCCGCCAGCACCATCGTATGCTTTCCATCCTCGTGGGTGAAGAAATAGAAAATCCCCTCATCCTCCATCAGCCGCGAGACAAAATCGAAATGCGTTTCGCCGTACTGCGTGCAGTATTCACGGGGATTGTATGTGGCGGTAAGGCTCTCCTTGAAATCGGTCTGCCCAAGCTCGGAAAATGTGGTCTTGATTATTTCCGGGACCGATTTATTCTGAAAAATTCTGTAGTCAGATGTCCTGGTAAGCAGCCAGAGCCACGGCGCCACCACCACCATGTAGATTATCTGCCCTGATTCATCGAGCCGTTCGGCAAGGCGTATCACAATTCCGTTCCGCTGATGCGCCGTCCCATCCTCTACCGTAATGCCGATTGTCACCGCCTGGCCGAGCAATTTGGTGAAATCGACATCAATAACATCGGAGCCCATCTCCACCACGTAATTGAACAGCCCCGATATATGCTCCTCGCCGCGCACCGAAATCACCTCGAACAGATTGCTCGCCAGAGGTGTGGTTATCGTCAGGTAGAGCGCGACAGCCTGTGGCATTATGCCGGCTCCTCCGCAATCGGTGAAATCTGTTTATCAGCGAGCATCGGCGCCGGAGCTGGCGGGACGAAATGATAGAGGAATCCATCGGCGTCATCGATGCCGATTCGTACGCTCCAGAATGGGCTTTCGGTCGCCATCCGCTCAAGAATTCTCTCCGATAATTCCGGCAGCAATGTCTGCGTCAGAATATGATCGATATTCCGCGCGCCGCTGTCAACTTCCGTGCAACGCGCCGCGATGGTGGCGATAAGTCGGTCATCGATCACAAGCTCCGCGCGATGATTTTCCCGGAAACGCTTTACGATTTTCCCGAGCTTCAACCTGACAATCTCCCGAATTTCAGGGTCGCCGAGCGGGAGATAGGGAATCACCACAAGCCTTCCGAGAAATGCCGGCTTGAAATGCTTCAGTAATTCCGGCCGCACAAGCTCCACCAGCGCATCGGGATCGGCGCCGCCGTTGCTTCCGGCGCGCATAATCTCATCGGTTCCGATATTTGATGTCAGCAGGATTACGGTATTTTTGAAATCCACCTCGATCCC
>JBDSJW010000473.1:0-4193 GCA_039917235.1 Kapaibacterium sp. (SeqCode)
CCGTACCGATTGCATCTACGATGTCCGTCCACGGTTTCCGCTACATTATTCCGGCTGGAACTTTGCCACTTCCTCCAGCACCGCGGAGACGATTTCATCCTCTCTGATCCGCCGGACCACTTCTCCCTTGCGATAGAGGATGCCCACTCCCTTGCCGGCCGCGATGCCGATATCCGCCTCCGACGCCTCCCCCGGCCCGTTCACCACGCAGCCGAGCAGCGCGATCTTCACCGGCTTCTTCACCCCCTGCAACGCGTCCTCCAGCTCCTTTGTCACCTTGAACAGATCGATCTCCAGACGACCGCACGTCGGGCAGGCGATGATCTCCACGCCGCGCGATGCAAGGCCGAGCGAGCGGAGAATCTCCTTCCCCACCTCCACCTCGCGCTCCGGCTCATCGGTCAGCGAGACGCGGATGGTATCGCCGATTCCCTCGGCCAGGAGCGTTCCGATGCCGACCGCCGATTTTATCGTCCCAACGCGCGTGGTTCCCGCCTCCGTGACGCCGAGATGGAGCGGGTAATCGGTCCGCTCGGCGATCAGCCTGTACGCCTCGATCATCAGCCGCACATCGGTCGATTTTACCGATATGATCATATCGGTAAACCCTATCTCCTCGCCGATCTCCGCGTGGCGCATCGCCGACTCAAAGAGCGCTTCCGCCGTGGGATAGCCGTGCTTTGCCAGGATATCCTCCTCCAGCGAGCCGGAGTTGACACCGATGCGGATAGGAATTCCCCGTTCCTTTGCCGCCCTCAGCACCTGATGAATCCTCTCCTTGGAGCCGATATTCCCCGGGTTGATCCTGACCTTCGCCACCCCTCCCTCGATCGCCTTCAGGGCGAAGATGTGGTTGAAGTGGATATCGGCGACGATCGGGACATTGACGCCTCGGACGATCTCCGCGATCGCGTCCGCCGCCTCATGGTCGTTGATTGTCACGCGGACGATATCGACCCCCGCCTCCTCGCAGCGCTTGATCTGCGCGATCGTCGCTGCGGCGTCGCCGGTTTTCGTCTTGGTCATCGTCTGCACGGAGATCGGCGAGCCTCCCCCCACGGGGATCGAGCCGATCATCATGCGGCGCGTCTTCCGGCGATGGAAGGGGGCCGTGGCGATGGGATATTCCTCCCGCGCGGCCCCGTTCTGACCAATGATGGGGATGTCGATCGAATTGCTGTTCATCGTTATCTCAGGGTTTCTGAAAAAGCAGTACGCGGGCCGTCCGGGATATGCCGGATGGGGGATATCACCGCAGTTTTTTTCCCGCCTCGGCGATAATCGATTTCTCCTCCTCGGTCAGATTCTGATAACCTGAGTGGGAGATCTTGTCGAGGATCGCGTCGATCTGCTCCTGATTGGAGAATTTCATCGTGATCGGGGCATCGCGCCGGGGCTGGACATCGCGATACTGCACGTCCATCACGCGCGCCGCCGGTTGCCGCTGCTGTGGCGGCGTGGCGAATGTCTGTATCCGCGGGACCGATCCCATAGTGAACCATGGGAACCTGTCGAAGATTCCCCCCAGAGTAAGCACCCCGCCGGTCTTGACGAGGATAAAGCCCATAAGCGCGCCACCAAGGTGGGCGAAATGAGCAACATGGTCGCCACGGGAGATCCCCATGTAAAGATCGATTCCCACCATCACCAGCATTGCGTATTTGGCCGGAAGCGGGAAGAAGAAGCCCATCAGGATGGTCCGGTTCGGGTATGCCAAGCCAAAGGCTATCACCACGCCCATGATGGCGCCGGAGGCTCCGAGTGCCGGGGATGTATCCTTCAACAGAAATGAGACAAGGAGCTGGGCCAGCCCGGCGCCAAGACCGCAGAGGAAATAATACGCGGCAAACCTTCGCGATCCCCACATCTGTTCCAGTTCCATGCCGAACATCCAGAGCACCAGCATGTTGAAGAAGATGTGGCTGATGTCGGCGTGCAGAAACAGATGCGTCAGGAACTGCCACGGCCTGAAATGGGTGCCGATGGGCCAGAGCATTCCATACGCCTGAAGGAACGTGTTGACGGTAAGCCCATCGTGCCCCACCGGAATAAATCCGATCAGAAAGAGCGCCACGTTGATCCCGAGCAACCACTTGATCACGGGAGGAAACATTCTCATAGATGTCTGTCCATTACGGTGTCCTGGGCCGGTCGCGAATCGATTCCGGCGAAAGCCGCGCGAAGATACCGTCGGGAAGACGCTATCCCGGAAATCGGATTGTGAAGTTACGGACCGCCGGTGAACCGGACGAGACGATATGCCGGGTTGATGTTGCCGTATGCCGCATGGATCATTCATCGTGGCTGCAACCTACGCCGGTCATCCTCCCCGAAACGATCACCTGAGTGCTTGAACGCCCGGAAGCTCCTTCCCTTCAAGAAACTCCAGCGACGCGCCGCCGCCGGTGGAGACATGCGTCACCTTGTCGGCAAGGTTAAGCTCCGCGATCGCCGCCGCGGAATCGCCGCCGCCGACGATCGTCACGCCGCCATGCTCGGTGGCCGTCACCAGCGCCTCGGCGACGGCTTTGGTTCCGGCGGCAAATTTTTCCATTTCGAAGACGCCCATCGGGCCGTTCCAGATCACGGTCTTCGCGTTGACAATCCTTCCGGCAAAATCCTCCCGCGTCCGTGGGCCGATATCCAGCCCCATCCAGCCGACGGGGATCTCATCAACCGAGGCAACCCGCGTCTCCGCGTCGGCGGCGAATTTGTCGGCCAGGACAACATCCGTCGGGAGGATCAGCGCCACGTTGTTCGCGGCGGCATCATCCAGAATCCGGCGCGCCATGTCGATCTTGTCCTCCTCCACCAGCGACGCCCCCACTTCCTTCCCCTGCGCCTTGTAGAAGGTGAACATCATCCCTCCGCCGATCAGAATGGTATCGCACTTGCCAAGGAGGGATTCGATCACATCGATCTTGCCGGAGATCTTCGATCCGCCGAGGATCGCCACAAACGGGCGCTCCGGGTTGCGGACGGCATCGCCGAGAAACTTCAGCTCCTTCAGCAGAAGATAGCCCGCCGCGTGTTCCGGCAGCAGATGCGCCACCGCCTCGGTGGATGCGTGCGCGCGGTGCGCCGTGCCGAATGCATCGTTGATATAGACATCCCCCAGCTCCGCAAGCTGCTTCGCGAACGCCTGATCGTTTGCCTCCTCCTCCTTGTGAAACCTGAGGTTCTCCAGCAGCAGGACATCGCCATCCTTCATCCCGGCAACCATCAGCTTCGTCTCGTTCCCGATGCAGTCGGGGGCCAGTTTGACCTCCTTGCCGAGAAGCTGGGAGAGGCGTTCAGCGGCCGGCCGGAGGGAATATTTCTCCTTCCGCTCCCCCTTCGGGCGACCCAGATGCGACATCAGAACGGCCCGTCCGCCGCTCTCGATGATTTTGCGGATCGTCGGCAGCGATTCGGTGATGCGCTTGTCGTCGGTGATCCGGCCATCGTCATCGAGGGGGACGTTGAAGTCCACGCGCACCAGAACGCGCTTGCCGGCCAGGTCGATATCGTCAATGGAACGAACCATCTGCTTTCAGTGGATTGGAGGATAAAACAGATGACCCGGCCTGTTGGAGGCCGGGTCTTGAACATGGTCAGGAAACGATCATCGAAACCCCGCAAGCCTTGCGGGGCATGGCTTACAGGGCAGCCAGCCGCTCAACAAGATCGACGATCCGGCGGGAGTAGCCGAACTCGTTATCGTACCAGCCGACGATTTTCACCAGATCGCCGACGACCATCGTGGAGAGGGAATCGAAGATGCAGGAGTTGGGGTTACCGACGATATCGCTGGAGACAATCGGGTCCTCCGTGTACTCCAGAAAATCCTTCATCGGCCCGCTCTCGGAGGCCTTCTTAAACGCGGCGTTGATCTCATCCTTTGTTGCGTTCTTCTCCAGGATGGCGGTGAAATCGGTGACGGAGCCATCGGGGGTGGGGACGCGGAACGCGAAGCCATCCAGTTTTCCCTTTATCTCGGGGATCACAAGGCCGAGCGCCTTGGCGGCTCCGGTGGAGGTCGGGATGATATTGACGGCGGCGGCGCGGGCGCGGCGGAGATCCTTATGCGGGAGATCGAGGATATTCTGGTCGTTCGTGTAGGAGTGAATCGTGGTCATAAAACCGCTCTTCAGGCCGAAGCTGTCCATCAGGACCTTGACCATCGGTGCCAGGCAGTTCGTGGTGCAGCTTGC
>JBDSJW010000474.1:0-7278 GCA_039917235.1 Kapaibacterium sp. (SeqCode)
GGAAAATCGAAATCAAATGTGAGCGGGATCAATGAAGCCGGTCGATCTCATCCCTGATCTGCGCGGCGCGCTCGTAATCCTCGTTCTTCACCGCCTCATCCAGTTTGCTCTGAAGCAGCTCACGGTGGGATTTTGGACGGGAGGACTGCTCCTGCTGTTCGGTGGAAACCTGCTCGATCATCTCATCCTCATCCTCCTCGCTCTCCTCCTCCTCCTGCGCCATCACGCTTGCCTCAAGCATCACCTGCTCGCTTGCGTAGATCGGCGCTCCGCATCGGATGGCGAGGGCGATCGCATCGGACGGGCGGGCGTCGATCTCCTGCGGCGTATTGTTGAGCGTCAGGGCCGCGTAGAACGTTCCATCGCGCAGGTCCGTGATTGTCACCTCCAGGAGCGTGGCGCCCATCGCCTCAATCACATTCTTGAGCAAATCGTGCGTCACCGGCCGGGGCGGCTTGATCGATTCCAGTTCCAGGGCGATCGACTGCGCCAGATCCTGACCGATGAGAATCGAAAGCCGACGCATTCCCCCGGTTTCCTGGAGAATCAGCGCGTACGAGCCGCTGCTTTGCGGGCTTGCCGTAAGCCCGATGATCTCCATCTTTACTTTATCCATGCTGATCCCCCTTCAAGCTAACGGAAGTCGTTATCATCCAAACATCATTGCGATTCAAAAACAGTGCCGCGCGATCGTTCCGTTCACTTTCCATGAAGGTGATTAACCTCCGAGGTCAGCAACGGAAGAATATCGAAGGCATCGCCAACGATACCATAATCCGCCACGGAGAAAATCGGGGCATCCTTGTCCTTATTGATAGCGACAATGAACTTCGAGCTGGACATGCCGGCCAGATGCTGAACCGCCCCGGAGACCGCACACGCAATATACAGCGACGGAGATACCGTTTTGCCGGTCTGCCCCACCTGCTCCGAGTGCGGGCGCCAGCCGGCGTCCACAACCGCGCGCGAAGCCCCGACCGCGCCGCCAAGCGCCTCGGCAAGCTCCTCGACCAGATGAAAATTCTCCGGCCCCTTCAACCCGCGTCCCCCCGAAACGATGATATCAGCCTCCGCGACATCCTTCTTTCCCGTGTTGACTTTGGTCTCGACGACCTTCGCGGCAAAATCTTTTTCGCCGAATTCGACCTGCGCGGAGCGGGTGGCGGCGTTTACGCCATCGGCCGTGGAGGCGGTGAAAACGTTCGGACGGAGGGAAAATACTTTTGTTGGCGTGGTGATGGAGACATCGATGCTGGCCTTGCCGGCATACACCGGGCGGGTTGCCGTGATAGTGCCGCCGGCGACGTTAAGCGCCACAACATCCGGCGCAACACCGGCGCCCAGCTTTACGGCGACGCGCGGCGCCAGATCCTTTCCGTGCGATGTGCTGCTGATAAGCACCACCTCCGCCCCCTCGCTTTTCGCCACGCCGGCTATTGCCGTCGCGACAGCGCCCGGAGCGTACTGCGCCAGACGGGGATCCTCGACCGTGATCACATCGGCAGCGCCGTAGGGGGCAAGCTTCGCGGCAAGCCCGGCGACGTTATCACCGACCAGAAGCGCGGAGAAGCTGCCGCCGGTCTGCGCCGCAAGATTGCGCGCCGCCGTGACCGTCTCGTAGGCGTTCTTCTTCAGCTCTCCGTTACGATGCTCGATATATGCTACTATCTTCATGGTCCTTGTTGGCTATGAGTTGCTGACAGATTGGGCATCAGACCCCGGAGCGGAGGTCGCGTCCGGGGAGATTGTTATAAGCGTCGTACGCGCGCGACGGGACTGTTCAACGCCGAAGAGGACCTCCTTCAACCGTCTGTGATCAGGCTGTTGGATTACCTCAGCGTTCAGACGGTTCAAGGACGATCAGCCGCAAGGCGGCCGAATCTGAGCGAATGGTGAAGGCCAACGCCGCGGATGACCTCCTTCAACCGTCTGTTAGATCACCTTGGCTTCTTCATGAAGAAGGCGCACCAGCTCCTTGACGTTCTCCGGGCTGAACTCCATCACCTTTCCATTCCCCTTCTGCCCCGGCTTCCGCATCTCCGACGTCTCCACGCGGGCCTCGCCGCCGATGGAAGCGCGCTCCTCGATCGGCTTCGATTTCGCCTTCATGATGTCCGGAAGCTTTGGATAGCGCGGCTCATTCAATCCCTTCTGAGCTGTGATGATACATGGCAGCGATGACTCCACCACTTCCTTTCCACCTTCGATATCCCGCTCCGCGCGGACGGCGCCGCCGGTGATATCCAGCTTGGTGACGAAGGAGACGCACGGCATGCCGAGCAGCTCGGCAAGCATCGGGCCGATCAGCGCTGAGTCATAATCCACCGACTGGCGACCGAGCAGCACAAGCTCCGGCGCTATCGATTTGATCACTTCCGCGAGGTTCGCCGCAACGGAGTAGGAATCGGCTTTTGCCTCATCCTTGATCAGAATCGCCTTGTCGGCCCCCATGGCAAGCCCGAGACGAACCGCCTCCTTGGCTCCCTCGCCGCCAACACAGAGAAGCGTTACCGTGCCGCCGGTGGCCTGCTTCTGGCGAAGCCCCTCCTCAACCGCAAACTCATCGTATGGGTTGAGAACGAACTTTACCCCTTTCGGGTCGATCGCCTTTCCATCCGCGCCGATCGCGATCTTGGTGGCGGTATCCGGTGTCTGGCTGATACAGACTACGATGTTCATATGCTGCTATTTAGAATAATTTCCCGATGATCGTAACGAAGCCGCAAATATACACCCCGCGCTCATGATGGCCCATGAAACCGACCCGCTCCGGCTCCCGAACGCTGTAACAGTGCGTTTCGTTCCAAGCACCTGCCGGACTGGTGAACGCCATTATCCGCGGCGTTGGCCTTCACCATCGCTCACCGCGGCAGCCGGAAGCACGCCTCATTCGCTCAGGTTCGGCCGCCTTGCATCTGATTGGCGTTGAACAGTCCTCCTCACTATATAACAGCCCGCTAATGCGCAACCATCACGCGCCCCCGCTCCACAATTCCCCCCGATGCAACCTCGTAGAAATAGACGCCGCTTGGAAGCCCGGTGGCATCGAATGCCGCTGAATGCGCCCCTTCCTCATCGATCCCCTGAACCAGCGAACGGACCTGATTTCCCATCACGTCCAGAATTCTGACGCTTACCTCGCCACGTCGTGGCAAAACATAGCGGATAAAGGAGACCGTGCCGGTCGGGTTGGGATAGGCCTCGGCGGCAAGCCCCCCCGAACCGGAATTGCGCGGCGCGGAGGCCGGCCCGCCGAACGCCAGATCATCGATATACCAGCCGTCGAGGTTGAGGAACGTCCCCGTCTTCAGGCGAAAGCGGACAATGCCGATGGCATCGGGTCCGGGATGCGGAGGCTGAATGTTGATGATCTCCTCCCGCCAGTCACCCGGATTGGCGACGCTGTCCTTCCACGCGGGATCGCTGGTCCGGTTGAAGGAGCGAAGCCCATTCCACGTTGCCCCGCTGTCGTAGCTGACCTCCACCACCGCGGAATCCGCCGGATCGACGATGACGATATGGACGAACCGGAGCTCGATCGCCTTCGGCATCGCGACGGGAAATATCTGGAGGAATGTGTTTTTATTCGCGCCATACAGCCCGGCCGGGGAATCGGTGATGGAGTTGGGGGCGCTGGCCGCGATGTTCGTGGCGATGCCCCATGTCCCAATGGAAAGGAATCGCGGCTTCGTGCCGTCGAACTTCTCCTGATACGCGCTCAGATCGCCGGCGTAGATGATAACGGAATCTGACCTGAGGCTCTCGTTTGCCGGCGTGGCGTCATCGATCAGGGTTATCGCGTAGCGATAATATCCCCGCTCCGCCGGAGCATCCCTGATGGTGACGGTGGTTCCGGTATCGCCGGGGATCAGCGGCACATCACGGAGAATCACACCATCGCGATAGATCCTGTATCCCTTGAGGTTGCCAAGCGGAGTGCTTGAATCGGCGCGGACGCCGGGGATTGTTACCTCAAGCGAAATCGCAGGGGTAAACCCGTGCGTTGCCGCAATAATTGGTCGCGCGGGACGGTTTGCATCGCTTGGGCGATAGGTGACGGTGCGGATAGCGCTGGTGTCGGAGCCGGCAACCACGCTGACGTTGTAGACATAGGTGCTGTCCGGCGCAAGATTATTCTCCACGAATGTCATCGTTGCCGGAGGAAGCGTCGCGATCACCGAAGCCCCTCTGGTAATAAGGAAGCTGTAACCGGAAAGCGGCGCGCCGAAAACTGTGGTCGGAGCGACCGGATAGCTCCACGTCACGGTCGCCTGACGGAGATTGTCCGCCTTGCCACGCGCCACGAGGTTCTCCACAGGATAGGGTTGATGGATGTTAATCAGCGCCGTGTAGACATCGTTATCCTCGCGCGTATCCAGATGCGACGGATAGATCTTCCCCGCGTAAAAGGAGTTGCCGCTGTAGTCGCCGGCGAAGAGCGTATCGGCGAACGCGGTTTTCCGGAAATCGCTCATCACATCGGTGGCGCGTCGGTCGATCCAGGTATCGCCGCCATCGGAGCTGTAGCTGATGTAGGTGTCGATAAGGATGTTCGCGGGATCGTTCCGGCTGTCGGAGTACATCACCGCGATATCGCCGTTGGTCTGGTCCACGCTCAGCCACGGCCACCATTGATCGTTGGTGGTGTCGGACTGGATCACCTTCGGGTTGGTCCAGGTGGCGCCGCCATCGCTGGAGCGGATAAAAAAGATATCGGGATGGAGTCCCGCCGCCCACGCCAGATAGATCCAGCCGCGGCGTGGCGAGTTCGAGTTGTCGGCCATCATCGTCGGATAGGTTTCCGCGCGGAATGTCTTCTTCAGGACGTGATAGACATCGCCACTGCTGACCCGCCGCGCGGTGCCGAGCGTGGGATATCCCCCCACCACATACTTCGGCGCTGAAAACGTGAGCCCTCCATCGGTCGATTTCGAATAGCCGATAGAGCGGACCGGGCCATCGTTCCAGACCACGTAGAGCGCGCCGTCCGGGCCTGTCGTCGTCAGCGGAAAGCTTTGGCCGAAGGTGGTGTCAAGGCTGGTGCCATGCCTGCGCGGGCTGACTGGAACGGGTGCCGACCAGGTCAGCCCGCGATCGGTGGAGCGCGCCACCACAATCTGCGTGGAGCTGTCGCTGTTGATCACCCGTTTCCACGGCGTATACATATATCCGCGCCGGGGCGACGTGGCGGAGTTATCGATCTGGACATAATATTTATCCTCGAACGCGGAATCCGCCGTCATCTTCCCCTTGTGTTCGATGATCCTGATCCCAGCGGTCCATGTTGTCCCGTTGTCGGTGGTTTTCGCCAGGTAGACGCCGGATTCCCCGCTCGGCTTTCCGTTGGCCGCCTGCGGAAACGCGCCATACATCACATAGCCATTCCCCTCGTAATCGAACCCGACGGAAGGATCGTTTCCCGAAACCCAGTTGGTGTTGATAACGCCGAGGTTCTTGTTGGTCCAGTTTTTTCCGCCGTTGGTGGAAAGATAGACGTATGCGCCGCGCGTATCGACCGCTGATGAGATCAGGACATTCGGGGTAACCGGGTTGATGGCGATTGATGATTCATTCTGCGCCGGCGGGGATATCGACGACTCAACGACCACGCTTTTGTTGGTGAAGAGGCCGAACGATGTGTTGATCGTGGGAGCGCTCTGGAGATACGGATGCTCATCCACCCCCTTCCGCTCGCGCAGAAAATCGGGATCGAGCGCCGGTCGCGCCCGCGATGCGTTGTCGGGGCCGACCTCATCGTCATCATCGCGCTGCGCCAGTAGTGGCGAGGCGGAGAGAAGGAGCAGCAGGGCGAGAAGCAGGTGCGTGGGCCTCATAGAGTGGATCGCGCGGGAAGATTTCGATTGAACTGAATTGCCCAGAAACTAACCGAAAATGAACCGGCGTGCAAGGGTCGTCGTGGCGATGCCGGAACCGAGCAATTTCATCGTGGGAAAATGATATTCCGATGACCGATCAGATCAGCCGGACGAATACCAATAGGAATATCAGCAGAGCCCCCGCAATAATCATCGCGGCGATTCTCCGCTCCCGCACGGCCAGGAATTGCCGCACCCGCCCATCCGGGGATATCTCATCTTCAACCGGCTTCAAAGTCTCCGGGTCCAGATCCACATCACTCCCCCCTTCAAATTCAGGGTGCGGCTCCGCCTCACCGGAATCAAGCTTCCTTCCAACAACCTCCCCGGCAAGCCATCTGCCAAAGCCGAAGAACAGTGCGCTGCCGGCCAGAGTCACCAGGATACCGATCCAGATGTTGAGCCTGTACGCAGCAGTGAATCCAAAGGTCAAGGTAAACGTGACCGACAGAATAGCCCAGGAGCCAAACCAGATTACATGGTATAGGAGGATGAAATGGATTTTTTTCATTGTCCGTTCTCTATGATCTCCATGATGGATTCTTGCAAAACCCTTGAGGCCCGGTGCCGATCCCGGCCAGCCTTGCCACAAACGCAATATATCGAGCGATAATCAACGATCATCTACGCATTTACTACGTATGCTTCGGCGTATATTGCCCCCCATGCACCGACTAGACTTCAACAGACGACGTGATACCCCATCGGCATCGGGTGATGATCTGAAGCAGGCGCTCCGGCAGTTTGCCAGCGGCGTGACGATCGTTACGGCGGAGCATGATGGCGAGCTTTTCGGCATTACGGTTTCCGCGTTCACATCGATATCGCTCGATCCACCGATCATCATGGTGTCGATCAACACCGCCAGCGCCATCGCGGCATCGATCACCGAAGCCGAACATTTCGGCGTTCATATCCTGGCGGAGGATCAGGACGGGCTTTCCGCCCGATTTGCCGAGTCGCTTCCGGGGGAGGAAAAATATCGTGATCTGACCATGGAGCCAGGCCCGAGCGGAGCCCCCGCGATCACCGGCGTGCTTGCCGCGCTGGACTGCGTGCTGGACCAGACGCTGCTGGTGGGAACGCATATGCTGATGTTCGGGCGGGTGGTTCGGGCGGTCTCGCGACCGGAACCGGGATCGCCGCTTCTCTATTATCATCGCTCGTATAGGAAGCTGGCTCCGTGAGCGACCGAGGAAATCGGCGCTTCTCCTTGGAACATTGCCGCTTCTATCGCTACTTTCGCCCCGATCTCTTCAATCGGCGCGCTCCACGACGCGCCAGCACCAGGGAGTTCCCAATTTGGATGGGCGGCCGTTGATCCGCCGGTCATTCCCTTAGCAGGCTGTTGAAGGACGTCATCCACGGCGTTGGCCTTCATCGTTCGCTCACTGCGGCGTCC
>JBDSJW010000475.1:0-7597 GCA_039917235.1 Kapaibacterium sp. (SeqCode)
CGGTCAGCTTCGTCCCCCGTTCCACCGGCTCGAACATCCTGGTCTGCCGCCAGAATCTGAACGGTCCCTCCTTCTGCTCATCGATAAGAAAACGGGGCGGGTCATACCGGACGAATTCGATCAGCAGCTCATTGCTGAGCAATCCGAACTGGGTCATCCTGAGACGGATCTGCTTCCCCTTCCCCTCAGGGCCGGACGTGCCGAGAATCTCCACCTTCACTTCCGGCGGCGTGATCCTGGGAAGATTGCGCGTGTCATCGTGAAAACGGAACACCGTTTCCACCGGCGCGGCGATAACCACCGAACGCTCGTAACGGTGCATGCTCAAGCTCCTGATGTTGACAGACCGCTGAGCAGTCTGGATAGGTATGGTAATTCAACTGCCTGTCATACTTGCGCCGGTGCTACAGGCCTCCCGTGGCCGAGCCGCTCGGCAATCACCCCCATCACGATTCCCGCGTGCGCCCTGCCGTTCTCAATAAAAATCTCCCAGGTCTTGCAGCCACAGGCAACCGACCCGGCGATAAAGAAGTTGGGGATGTTCGTCTCGAACGTCGCGGGATTGAACTCCGGGATCAGCGTATCGGGATCGTAGCGAACCCCGCACGCCTCCAGCAGTCGCACATCAGGGCGGTAGCCGATCATGGCGTACACCGCATCGTTCGGAATCTCCCGACGTTCGCCGGTGATGATATTCCCAACGATCACCGACGACGGCGTAATCTCAACGACCGAGGTATTCCAGAGCATCTCGATCTCCCCCGATGCAATCCGATTTTCGATATCGGGTCGCACCCACGATTTCACCCCCGCTCCAAGCTTATCGCCACGATGGATCATGCTAACGCGCGCGCCGTGCCGGAACAGATCGAGCGCCGTCTCCACCGCGGAGTTCCGCCCGCCGATCACCAGCAGATCCTGATCAAGATGCTGATATGGCTCGCGATAATAATGGCTCACCTTCGGAAGCTCCTCCCCCGGAACCCCGAGCCGGTTTACCGTATCGAAATATCCGGTGGCCTGCACAACATGGCGCGCCCGATATCCCCCTTGTTGCGATTCCACCAGAAACCCATCGCCGGATGGATGAACGGAGAGGACCGCATTATTGAGCGAAAGGTTCACGCCGCTCTTCCGCGCAACGCCGCGATAATATTCAATCGCCTCGATCCTCGTGGGACGGAAATTGGGAGAGGTAAACGGCATCATCCCCAGCTCCAGCTTCTCCGGCGTGGAGAAGAACGTCATCGAAACCGGATAGCCGACAATGGTATTAACCAGCGTCCCCTTGTCGATGACGATATGATCAAGCCCCAGCCGGCGGGCTTCCAGGGCGCATGCCAGCCCGGTTGGACCGGCCCCGATAATGACGAGATCGAATTGGTTCATGACAGGCTGTTGAATTACTCGCTCTGATAATCGACAAGCGAGTGGAGCGTTGGAACTCCAAGACGGGTAAGCAGCTCCCTTCCGTGCAGAAAGCTCAACTCGATAAGAAATGATGCCCCCATGATCTCCCCGCCGGTCTGCTTCACAAGCTCCGCGGCGGCGGCCATCGTCCCACCGGTTGCCAGCAGATCATCATGCAGCAGAATGCGCTCGCCGGGCGATATCGAATCCTGATGGATCTCGATGCAGTCGGTCCCATACTCCAGCGCATACTCCACCCGATGCGTGGCAGAGGGGAGCTTCCCCTTCTTTCTGATAATCACCAGCCCCGCCCCCAGGAGATACGCCACAATCCCCCCCAGCAGAAACCCTCGCGATTCCACCACGGCCACCTTGTCGATATTCATTCCCGTGCATGCCTCCACAAGCTGATCGGCGGCGGCGTGCAGGGCTGCGGGATGTTCCAGCAGCGTGGTGATATCGCGAAAAACGATCCCCGGCTTCGGGTAATCGGGAATGGAGCGGATGTACTCACTAAGATTCATGGCTCTGCGACAGTTGATTGGAGATGCCGGATGGCCCGGCCGGGAAGAGTGCAAAGGTACGGTTTGGAGGAGCAGCGGTAAAATTATTGATATAAATGCGGATGCCGGACAAATAGCTTTAGATACACTCCCTTCTCATCATACATATGGCATTCAATATCAGGGTGGTTATTTACATGGGACTGCGCAAATAGTTCAGCCTCATGCGCGGAATCAAAGACTTTACGAAAGATATCTCCGTTCAGGCATCGCTCTTCCTCAAGGTTAATAATTATCCCGGTATGGATCTCGGCAAACATCAGAGAAGCCTGACCAGGCTCCAAAAGTGGGTATTCATCATCATGGGATTCGGGAAATGGTGCGAAATAAGATGCGGTGATAAAAAAACGTGTACATAAAATTTCAAACAAAAAACCCGCGGCCGCGCCATCAGACGCAACCACGGGTTTGGAATAGTATCAGCGCGATGATTTTTACGACGAGAGCATCGCCTTCATATACTCGCGGCGCATCAGCGCGATGCCGCTGATTGAAATAGCCTTCGGGCATGAGGCCTCGCATTCTCCGTGGTTGGAGCAATCGCCAAAGCCCTCTTTATCCATCTGCTCCACCATCCGCACAACGCGACGGTTCCGCTCCGGCTCCCCCTGCGGGTAAAGGCTTAGATGAGCGATCTTCGCCGATGTAAAGAGCGCGGCCGATGCGTTCGGACATGCCGCCACGCAGGCTCCGCAGCCGATACACGCGGCAAAATCGAACGCGCGATCCGCACGCTCCTTTTCCACCGCGATGTTGTTGGCATCCTGAGCGCTGCCGGTGTTCACCGAAACATAACCGCCCGCCGCGATGATCCGGTCGAACGCCGTGCGGTCCACCACAAGATCGCGGATAAGCGGGAACGCCGTTGCGCGCCATGGTTCCACGACGATGGAATCGCCATCCTTGTAATGGCGCATATGGAGCTGGCAGACCGCCGTCCCCTTCTGCGGGCCATGCGGGATGCCGTTGACCACCATGTTGCAGGAGCCGCAGATCCCCTCACGGCAATCGCTGTCGAACTCGATTGGCTCCTCACCTTTCAGGATGAGCACTTCGTTGAGAAGATCGAACATCTCCAGGAAGGACATGTCCGGGTTGACTCCCTCGACGATATACGGAACCAGGCGACCGGGTTTATCCGGGCCTTCCTGGCGCCATACTTTCAGGTTGATTGTCATTTGCTTTTCTGCCATGGCTCTTATTTATAGCTACGCTGAGTGAGCTTGACGAATTCGAATTCGAGGTTTTCCTTGTGCACCACCGGCGTCTGATTTGCGCCGGTATATTCCCACGCCGCGACGTAGCCGAACTTCTCGTCGTCGCGCTGCGCCTCCCCCTCCTCGGTCTGATATTCCTCGCGGAAATGGCCGCCGCACGATTCCTCGCGCTGGAGCGCGTCGCGGGCCATCAGCTCGCCAAGCTCCATGTAATCGGCAACACGGCCGGCGAACTCCAGGTTCTTGTTTAACGTGTCAGGGCTGCCAGGGACGCGAAGGTTGCGCCCGAACTCCTCGCGAAGCCGCGTAATCTCCGTCATGGCGTGCCCCAATCCCTCGCGGTTGCGCGCCATGCCAACGTAATCCCACATGATATGGCCAAGCTCCTGATGGAACTGCGTCACGGTCTTCTCCCCCTTGATCGAGAGGAGCGTTGTAAGCCTGGCGCGGGATTCGTTCTCCGCGTCGGCAAATTCAGGACGGGCGGTATCGACTTTTGGAAGCTCCGTGCTGGCGATATAATTGCCGAGCGTATGGGAGATCACGAAATATCCATCGGCCAGCCCCTGCATCAACGCGCTGGCGCCGAGACGGTTGGCGCCGTGATCGGAGAAGTTGGCCTCCCCCAGCACAAAGAGGCCGGGGATCGTGCTCATAAGATTATAGTCAACCCAGAGCCCCCCCATCGTATAATGGACGGCGGGATAGATCCGCATCGGAACCTTGTAGGGATCATCGCCGGTGATCTTCTCGTACATCTCGAAAAGGTTGCCGTACCGCTCGCTGATCACATGCTCGCCAACCCGCTTGATGGCGTCCGCGAAGTCCAGATAGACCGCCATCTTCGTCTCGCCGACCCCCTTCTCATGATCCACCATCTCCTTGGCGTTGCGCGATGCCACGTCGCGGGGGACCAGGTTGCCGAAGCTGGGATACTTCCGCTCCAGATAATAATCGCGATCCTCCTCGGGGATCTGATCCGGCTTGCGGCTGTCGCCCGGCTTTTTCGGAACCCAGACGCGGCCGTCGTTGCGGAGACTTTCGCTCATCAGTGTCAGTTTTGACTGATAGTCGCCGGAAACCGGGATGCACGTTGGATGGATCTGCGTAAAGCAGGGATTGGCGAAATAGGCGCCGCGACGGTGACAGCGCCACGCGGCGGTCACGTTGGAATTCTTGGCGTTGGTCGAGAGATAATAGACGTTGCCGTAGCCGCCGGTGCAGAGAAGCACGGCATCTCCCATGTGGCGTTCCAGCTCGCCGGTGACAAGATTACGGGTGATGATCCCGCGCGCCTTGCCATCCACGACAACAAGATCGAGCATCTCGCGACGGGAGAACTGCGTCACCTTGCCGGCATCGATCATCCGTTCCATCGCCTGATAGGCGCCAAGCAGAAGCTGCTGGCCTGTCTGTCCCCGGGCGTAGAAGGTGCGCGAAACCTGCGCTCCGCCAAACGAGCGGTTTGCCAGAAGCCCGCCGTACTCGCGAGCGAACGGAACCCCCTGCGCCACGCACTGATCGATAATGCTGTTGCTGATCTGCGCCAGCCGGTAGACATTTGACTCGCGGGCGCGATAGTCCCCCCCCTTGATCGTATCGTAGAAGAGGCGCCAGACCGAATCCCCATCATCGGGATAATTCTTGGCGGCGTTGATCCCTCCCTGCGCCGCGATGCTGTGGGCGCGTCGCGGGGAATCCTGAATGCAGAAGGAGCGGACATTGTAGCCCAGTTCCGCCAGGCTGGCCGCCGCGGAGGCGCCCGCAAGGCCGGTGCCCACCACCAGGACAGTATGTTTCCGCTTGTTGTTCGGGTTAACGAGCTTGGTCGTGTTCAGGAAGTTCGACCATTTCTCCTCAAGCTTTCCGGATGGAGCCTTGGAATCGAGCATCGGATCGGTGATAATGTTTTCGCTCATACTGCGGCACCTCCGTAGATATAAAGCCAGATCGGAAGCAGAAGAAATCCGACCGCCAGAAGAATTCCGAGAATCAGGGCAATGCCGTAGATCACCGGGGTATAGCGGGGGCGCATGGCGCCGAGCGATTGCAGCATGCTCCAGATGCCGTGGCGGAGATGGAATCCGAGCAGGATCATCACCCCGACATAGAACGCCACCCATCCTGGATTCTGAAACACCTCCACCACCAGACGGCGCAGATCGCGCGCCTCCTCGCCGTTAAGCGTCGTGATATAGCCGGCGGAGATGCCCGCGCCGAAACGGAACTGGATGATGTGAATCACCAGGAAGATCAGCAGGATGGTGCCGGTGTAGACCATCGTCCGCGAGGAGATCGACTGCTTGCTCTGCCCCCCCTTGCTCCTGTACATCTCGTAGCCCTGCTTGCGCGCCTCCTTCTTGCGGAGCGCGATCGAGATGCCGATATACGCATGCGTCAAAATCACCAGCGTCAGCAGAACCTCTATCACATAGACAAAGGCGCCGAAGCTGTGAAGAAACCGCGCGTAGCCGTTGAAGGCGTTCGGATCTGATTTGAGGAGGGAGAGATTCCCCGAGAGATGGCCGATAACGAAGAGGACGAGGACGAAACCGGTGACGCCGGTGAGGATCTTTCTACCGACCTGGGACGTCAGACCAGCCAGTAGTTTGGAATGAGTGTTCATATCATTTGCTTTAAACGCGGCTGAAACGAGAGGGGTTCCTGAATGGCCCGCGCCGCTGCGCACCCCCGGCGTTATCACGCTCCGCCCGCTTTCGCGGGCCCGGACGCGCCGTCGTCATCCGTGTGAGCCGAAACGTGATTCAGCCCGATATGGGACGTGAAAAAATAGTAGTCTTCCGGCGAACCAAATGTCTCAATTGGCAAAACTTTCCGGGGGATCTCAGCGATATCGGGGATCGCGGATTTTGTCCTTCATGTTGAGGAGGACAAGCAGGCCGATAAGCCCCAGAAAGAAGTAGAGCCCATGTGCCCAGCTATACCCCTTGCTCTTCGCGTAGAAGGCGGCGCTCAACCCGACCGTAAGGTAACTACATCCCATGATCGCCACGCTCAGTGGTGGACTGAACGGCACGTCAGTCAGCACGGAAGCAGCCAGAATCCCCAGAAGGAACCCGCCGATACCGCTCCAGAGAAGTATTTTTGAAAGCCTGCGATGCTCCTGCGCCGCCTCCAGTTCCAGAGGATCCATCCAATCGAGATCGTCGTCGGGCTCCAGCTCCCCCACCAGATCCACGTGGCAATCGGAGCAACGCGTAAAGCCTGGCCGATACTCCACGCGACATTCGGGACAGTACATACGTTTCCGGGCTAAGGTTGATGTTGCCGGCACACATTCCAGCGCGGATCACGGTGCCGGGTTTCTGACCTTGTCGGGGAGCCTGAGCAGGATAATCAGCCCTATCACCCCCAGCAGACCAAGCGCGCCGTAGTACCATTCGTACCCCTTGCTCCTGGCATAGAACGCCGCGGCGGCGATAAGCGCCAGCCAGCCCGGTATGATAACCACCAGGCTAATGATACCATCATTGCGAAACGACATGCTCCCCGCGGTCAGCAGCCCCTGAAGGCCGAGCCCAATCAGGCTCAGACCACCGAACAGCAGACAGCCACTCACCTTCCGGCGCTTTTCGGCCTCCTCCAGAATCACCGGCGAATAGATATCCTCATCGAACTGTTCAACCAGGGCTACCCCGCAATCGGGACAGCTTGTGTGGCTCCGTTTGAATTGCTCACCGCATTTCGGACAGAACATCGAGTGCTGATATTGATCGGAAGGGAAACCAATCCATCAAGGCTCAAACCGCCGCAATCATCCCGGATGGTGCCATGCATGCCGCGGCAGGGTCACTGACAACTCACGCCCGGCGCATTATCAGCGTGGCGGAACAATCAGAGAAATCCGATGCGGATGCTTGGAGATTGGGTAAACAGTCGATTGGCATGTTCATGGGCGTGCGAATTTACACATAGATCGTTTCCCGCAAAACGATTACCTGAACTTCCGAAACATTGGCCGTTGCAATGGAAAGGATGAAGCGGATCGCCGTTCAACGAAAACGGGGCAATCCCGGAAGGAATCGCCCCGACCGCACCTCGGATCTGAAGCGGCATGCCATCACCCCTCGGCCATCAGACCTTCCTGGCTCAGCGCCAGCCTGATCTCTCCGGGAAAATTGGTAACGATGGCGTTCACCCCATATCGAACCGCGCGGCGGGCATCCTCCGGCGTGTTAATGGTGTAGATGGCGACGGGGAGATTATGCTCGCGGGCATCGCGCATCCGCTCGCGCGAGAGCTGGCTTTTGCTCATCACCACGCCGCGCGCCCCCACCGGCAGCGCCCGCTCCGACGGGAGCGATCGATCGTTGGGATGAAGGATCACGGCGCATGGGATCGTGGCATTGATGCTTGTGGCCTGCGCCAGCAACCGGTGATCGAACG
>JBDSJW010000476.1:0-12691 GCA_039917235.1 Kapaibacterium sp. (SeqCode)
GCAACGGCGCAGGGAACTTTCATAATCCCCTGCTCGCGATACATTCTAAGATGGCGCGCGGTATCGTGATGACTCTGTGCGTGAAGAAACGTGGTATTCCGATCGATCACCTGCATCCGGTACATCCCCAGATTCTGGGCGCCGGTTTCAGGGTTGCGCGTTATCACCTGCGGGAGCGTGATAAACTTTCCGCCATCCTCCGGCCAGCATTTGATAATGGGAATTGTGGAGAGATCGACCTGATCGCCGCGATAGACCACTTCCTGACAGGCCGCGTTTTTGGTGGTTCTGGGGGGGAATTTCCGAATCTGCGCCACATGCGGGAGCATTTTGAGCGATTCCTTGAAGGAAGTGGGCGGCTTGATATCGATCAGCGACGTGATCCGTTCGGAGATTTCATCCAGCGAATCGGCGCCGAGCGCCATGCACATGCGGCGATACGATCCGTAGGCGTTGATCAACAGCGGCATTTTGGAGCCGCGAACGTTTTCGAAGAGGAGCGCCGGGCCGTACTCCCGCATCACGCGGATGGCGATCTCGCTGATCTCCAGCTCCGGATCGACCTCCGTCCTGATGCGGACAAGCTCCCCCGCCCGCTCAATCGCCTCGATGAAATCCCAGGTTGTATTATATCCGCGCATCTGATTCCATGATGATACAGGAAGAACAAACAGCGGACAAAGATACGTTCCCGGTTTGAACGAACGGGCTTCGATTGTATGGATTGATACACACTGTACACAACGGATGAGGGGGCGGGCTGTAACGCGATTGTGGCGGCAATCACGGAAATCCCAGGATTTCCAACAGAACATTCGTCACCTGAGTCTCAAAGCGATCGAACAGCTTCATATCATATCCGGCATTCTCCACCCGCTCCCGCTGATAACCGATGAAGAGCGGCAGATACCAGAGCACCGCAACCAGCCTTCTGTCGATCATATCGCCGGTCAGGTGAATCGTCCTCAGCTTCGCAAGAAGGCGCTCCAGCCCCTCATGATCAAATTCTCCCTGACGCAATTTGTAGAGCGAGCCATTCGGTATGTCGTATTCCTCTCCGATCAGATCGGTTAGTTCTTGCTGGTTCATGGGATATTGCGTGATTAAAGAAGAAACCCTTCGTGTGACATCAATCCAGCGGCCGCGCGCGAAGAACTCCGCGAAAACAGAACAACAACATGAGAAAAGCCGCCACCGTGAAATGGAGGGGCGATAATTCCGGATTTCCTTTTCTCCCGTCAGAATCATCAAACCCGGCGGATGTAACGTCGTGATTAATCAGTGCCAATCCCATGTGTTTGATTTCGGAGAGGTATTCGATTAGTCGCCACGCGCTTTTTCGCCCAAAAATTCATAACAGGAACGATTTACGTGCATACAGTTCAAAAATTCGCGTGCAATTGACGTGCATGCAGTTCACTGCAAGGGTTTATTGAACATAATCTTTGTCGATATTGATAAAGAGTAGCAATCGGGAAGAAATACTTTGCATATCGGCCTGGTATTTTCGTACAGCTCACGATTTGATTCCGGGAATTGATATCGCCGCGATTATGTGGAGCACGATCATCAGTTGAATGCCCTCCCCGCACCGATCAGCTTCATATTCTGTCAATGATAGTTTGAATCGGATATGATTCATTACGGCCGATATGTACCGTATCCGACGACGACAAAAGACTCCCACATTCTTCATTTCCATCTTCAGGAGGGGATCGCCATGATCGTCCGAAAACTTTTCGCGCCGACACTTTGCGCCGCGCTCATTTTCATGAGCACAACCCTATCAATGGACGCCGCTTCGAGCGAAGCACGGCAGGCTTCGGCCGCAAGCGCCCATGTCGTCAATAATGCCTCCGCCGTGAGCCCCCAGATCATCAACAATGCAAACAATGTTGCAGTTCTGGATATGTTCCGCGCCACACCCCACTACTCGAAGTATCTCCCCATTCCCACTGGCGTCGCGGGAACGTATAACCGGCCGGCCGGGACGATTATCATCTGCATTCTGCTCTGCGTTGCCTCGATTCTTTTTCCGGCAATCAGCCCGCAGCCGACCCCGTTCAGCACAAATGGTTCGGGAAGTTTCAGCACCATCAGCAGTTCATCTGAAAATCGCACTTCCACGTTGACGCAGCCTGTTTCCTACACCGGCAACGGCACCGGCCCGCTGGTTGGCAATGCATCATGGAGCTTCGATCTCACGCGCACCGTGCAGAATTCCTCGATCATCGCCAACACGCTGACGTCGGATTTCCCGGCCACGGGCGATCTCTTCGTCAACATTCAGGGAACGCTGGGCGTAACTCCGGGCGTCACCTATCGCAGCCGTCAGCCAGTCCATCTTTCGACGACGCATCTCAACACCTACGATCCGCAGGTGAATGAGGTATGGACGCTGGCCGGCCAGACCGCGTTCGAGGATACGCGGAATCCCGGCGTGACGGTCTTCACGCTTCAGTCGGCAAACGCGACGTTCAACTAACAGACTGTTGAACGACGTCATCCGCGGCGTTGGCCTTCATCATTCGCTCACTGCGGCGTCCCAAAGGACGCCACATTCGCTCAGATTCGGCCGCCTTGCAGCTGATCGTCCTTGAACAGTCTGGGGATCAGAAGTAGTTCAACAGTCTGCTAAGAGATCCTCACGGAAAGGAAGAATAATCCTGTCAGTACAGGCCGCCGGCAAGGCTCCGTCAGGGATGCGAAGCCAATCTCGCGGAGAGGTAATGACGGAAGAAGACCTTCCGCCGGGAACTCCGGGAAACGTTCAGCCGAGGAACAGCAAGCCATCCACCATATTTTGCGAATGGTGGATGGTTTGTTGTTGCGGTAATATTCCCGCGCATCAAAATCGATAGCCGAATAATTCAGGAAAGGAAATCCCTTAGCGTGAAATCACAACGCGTGTTGTACGGATTCCGCGGGCATCACGCAGCGTGCAGAGATATGTTCCCGACGCAATTCCAACGGCATCCCACGATAATCTTCGCGCCATCGCACTCCCCTCACCTTCCGCAATCATCGCGATACGTTCCCCGAGCATTGTCGAAATGCTTACCACGGCGCGGCCGGTAATGCATTCCGGCAGATCGATCAACACGGCGGATATGGCGGGATTTGGTGAAACGCGCACTGATTGCGGATGCTCGGCGATTGCAGTTTCATTTACATCGGCCGGTATGGGGTCACGCCGGAATATTCCGGCAATCGAAGTCCCCGCCAGAAGCGATCCATCGCTTGCCTGGATAATTCTCCCAATGCCCCGTCCCTCCAATCCCTGATTTGCCGGTAACCAGCCGACCGCGTCTCCGAAATAAGCGTACACTCCGTACGGCCAGACACTCCCCAGCACCCGGCCATCGTGCGTTACCATCGCATAATCGATATTCGCCGATGGAGGAAGCCCGGCATTGGTCAATGTATCCCATGTGGTTCCCCGATCAACGGAACGGAATAGTCCGCCGTTATTCCGGAGAACATAGAGTGTGCCGTTATCGTCGATCGCAAGATCCACAGCCCATCCCAGCCCTTTAATATCTTCCCATGAATCTCCTCCGTTCAGACTCAGCTTTGGTCCGTCATCGGCGGTGCAGGCAACAAGTCCGTTCTTATCGGCAACGAGGGTATGAATGTAATATGACGTGTTGGAGGAATTTCCTCCGGAGAGGATATGTCGCCAGGTATTTCCTTCATCCGTGGAGAGATGAATGCCATCGACCGTTCCAAAATAAATCGAGCCATCCTTCCCCTCGCACAGATCGGAAAATGATATGGATGTTTCGCGATTTCTATACGTTTTATCCCACGAGACGCCGCCATCGGTCGAACGCATAATAAAATTGCCATCCGGGCCGTTGGTATGCACCAGCAACGTTCCGGCGCGCGTTTCCATGACGCTTGTTGCGGGGCCACCCAGGGCATTCCGCTTCCACGTCCGCCCATTATCGCTCGACATCAATAATCCCACCGTGCTGGTGGTGGCATAAACGCGACCGCCGCCGCCGCTCCACATATCACGGATCCCCAGCCCGCTCAGGCCGGTCATTACCGGCACCGCGCTCAATCGGTTATCGCTCAGGCGCACCACGCCATCGTTCGTGCCGCCGAGAAGGATGCCGCCCGGCGTACGATCGATTCCGCCACGAAGTGGTTTGTTGTAGAGCTGCGACCAGTGAAGGCCTTGATCGGTGGAGCGATATAATCCGGATGTGGTGGAGGCCAGCAGGCTCCCATCGCCATCGATCGCATAGCCGTTGGGAACATTCGACAGACCATCAATCTTCGCATCGGCCCACGATGTTCCATTATCCGCCGAGACATAGATCTGCCCATATAATGATCGCAGCAGCGCACGACCATCCGGGCTATAAAATCCGGCGGAGAGGTCTGGCTGATCCAGAACGCTTTCCCACGATTCACCACGATCGGTTGACCGGAATCCTCCGTCGCCGCAGCCGGCGATGATTGAGTTATCCTTCAGCGCAATGATGGCTTTGGCGTAGCGCTTTGTTGTGGGATCGAGGATGGGAAACCATTGCCATGTGCCTCCATCATCGGTGGATCGATAGATTCCGTCGTTGGTGTGCGTGGTGGCATCGACGGTTACAGCGTAGATCGTGCTGTCCGGCGCCACGGTGATATCAGTAAGCAATCCGCGAAATGTGCCGGCGGTTTCCGCGATTCCTCCCCGCGTTCGTCGCAGAAACGTTTCGTTAACCCCGGCGATGATCGTTCCCGCTCTGGTCACCGCGAACGCATGGCAGGCGGGGAGTATGTCAAAAAACATCCCCTGGGGGGCCGCAACGGCAAGGTTCCATGTGGCGCCGTCATCGTTCGATGAGTAGATGCCGGATGCCATCATCGCGAGCGTTGCTCCGGTGGAATCGCGACGGAGATCGAGAACCGGACCGCCGTCGGCTCCCGTTACCGGAACCCAGGAACTCTGGGCATATGTGGCCGATGCGGCCAGCGTAAGCATGGCGGCAATCAGCGGAATGGGTCTACCGCGTGAAATCGTGATCAAAGGAAACTCCTGAGATGATCGGCCGGGGCCGGATTGGAACGCGCTACGAACGTTCTTCCATCAAGAAACGAAAACGAACGCAATCCACCAGCGCAATTCCATCTCCTATCCCCCGGCGTTTTCGCGTAAACGATGCCGGTTCGCGGGATTCTCTTGCTGATCGGCGTTCGCGGGTCGCTATAAACTCTCAGGATTCCTTCACCGGATTTCCCGACGATATTCTTCAGTGGGATTTTCCGATCATCCGCGCCATCTCGAAAAAAATTCCATCGCGAACGGCGGGAACATCCGCCGCGAGAAAAATCGGCCGCATGTTGTAAAATTCCGCGCGGACGATCGTAACGCGCGAAAAAATCCTCGAAAAAATTCCCCTCCGAAAGGGCTCATATACCGAAAATATCCTACATAATTTTCTCCGCACCGAGCTGTGTGGGGAGCATGACGAACCCAACCAACACCTGCGCCTCATTGTAGAGCTAGGTTACTGCAACGGATAGCGGTAGATTGAATCCGGTAGTGAATCACCGAGAGTAATGTCCGCGCAACCTTCCCCCGCTCCATCATTCTCCTTAGTTCAAAGTATGCTCGAATTAACGACTTTATGGCACGCAACGTGCGGTACGATCATAATTCAGAGTAAACTTCCACGAGGAAGGCCGTCACGCCGCGAAGGCAGCATCGTTCATCGCAGTCCGGACTCCCTTAGCATTCCGGCGATCGGAACGATTACGATACCTTATGGAAAAGCCAATGATGAATCAGGAAGCGGAAGCGTTGCATGAGCAGCGCGAGTGGCTGCGGGTTACCCTCTCCAGCATCGGCGACGCGGTTATCACCACGGACATCAACAACAATGTAAATTTTCTGAACTCCGTGGCGCAATTCCTCACCGGATGGACGCAGACGGAGGCCGCGGGTGTTCCGCTTACCACAGTCTTCGAGATCATCAACGAGGATAGCCGTCAGACGGTCGAGAATCCGGCGGCCCACGCATTGCGCGATGGCGTGATCGTGGGACTGGCAAACCATACGCTGCTGATCAGCCGGGATGGAACGGAACGCCCGATCGACGACAGCGCCGCGCCGATCCGCAACGCGGCGGGAGAAATCGCCGGCGTGGTGCTTGTGTTTCGCGATGTGACGGAACGGCGCCAGCAGGACAGATCGCTGCGCGACGCGCTCCACTACGCGGAGAGCATCATTGCAACCGTGCGCGAATCGCTTGTCGTGCTGGATGATACTCTGAGCGTGAAGTCGGCGAACAAATGTTTCTATCAGACGTTCGACACCACCGCCGGGGAAACGGAACACCGCTTTATCTACGAGCTTGGAAGCGGCCAGTGGGATATCCCCGAACTGCGGACGCTGCTGGAGGATATGCTGCCGAACAACCATCATTTTGATGATTTCGAGGTGGTGCTGGAAATCCCGGTCCTGGGTCGCAAGATCATGCGGCTCAATGCCCGTCGGATTCTCCGCGAGGGAAATAAATCCGAAACGATTCTTCTCGCCATCGAGGATATCACCGAGCGCAGGAATGCTGAACAGCAGTTGAAGGAGTCCGAGGTCCGTTACCGGCGGCTTTTTGAAACGGCGCAGGACGCGATTCTTATTCTGGATGCTGATTCGGGAAAAATCCAGGACGCGAACCCATATATCAAAAATCTGCTGGGATATTCGCAGGAGGAACTGGTCGGCAAGGAGCTCTGGCAGATAGGGTTGTTCGAGGATATCGAGCAGAACAAGGTTGCGTTTCGGGTGCTTCAGGAGGAACGATATATCCGCTACGAACATCTGCCGCTTGAGACCAAAAACGGCAAGCCGATTGAAATCGAGTTCGTCAGCAACGTCTACACGGTCGATAACCACGACGTTATCCAGTGTAATATCCGCGATATCACCGAGCGCGCGCGGCTTGAACGGCAGACGCAGGCACAGGCGGAGGAACTTGCCGATCTTCACCGTCGCAAGGATGAATTTCTGGCGATGCTCTCGCACGAGCTTCGCAATCCATTATCGGCGATCGTCAACGCGGTCCATCTGATACGGCTTCAGGAGGATGAAAACGCCGTCCAGAAAATGGCGCGCGGCGTGCTGGAGCGTCAGGTGGGACAGTTATCGCATCTGATCAACGATCTGATGGAAGTTTCCCGCGTGATCACCGGCCGCATCCGGCTCCAGACGGACCGTCTCGATTTTCGCGGCGTTGTGGAACACGCGATCACTGCCGTGCGTCCGGCGATCGAGAAACGTCGGCAGCTTCTCACCATCAACCTCCCGCGCGATCCCGTATGGCTGAATGCTGACGCATCGCGACTTGAACAGGTGGTGGTCAATCTGCTCGGCAACGCGGCAAAATATACCGATGAAGGCGGCCGGATCTGGCTGACCCTGGACATTGAGGATATCCCACTCGCCGATGGAGATATCGCCGCATCGCTCCTCCCCCCCGCCGTTGCTTCGTGCGCGGTTCTGCGGATACGCGATACCGGCATCGGCATTCCGTTCGAGCTGCTGCCGAGAATTTTTGATCTATTCACGCAGGCGGAGCGGACGCTGGACCGCGCGCAGGGGGGGCTGGGAATCGGCCTGAGCCTTGTTCAGAAACTTGTGGAGCTGCATGGCGGAACGGTTTCGGCGGAGAGCGCCGGCCCCGGGCTTGGAAGCGAATTTATTACCCGATTACCGCTCGCCGATGTAACGACCGCGGCCGCGAAGATCGCCATCAGCCAACGTCCGGCAACAACCGGTCAACATCCTCTGCGGGTGCTGGTGGTTGATGATAATATCGATTCGGCCGATACGACGGCAATGCTGCTGCGCGCCACCGGACACGATGTCCATACCGCCTATTGCGGCCTGGACACGCTCGATGCCGCGGCCGAACATCATCCTGATGTGGTGCTGCTGGATATCGGCATGGGGGATATCAACGGCTACGAAGTTGCACGGCGCCTCCGCCGGAACCCCACCACCAACAACATCTGGCTTGTGGCAACAACGGGTTACGGGCAGGCCTCCGACCGTCAGATGGCGCTGGACGCCGGATTTGATCATCATCTGGTCAAACCGATCGAGCTGGAAAAATTACAGGAATTGCTGACAAAGCTGGCAAAAACACCGCGCGGCGCGGGATCGATATGATGTCCCGGCCGTGCAGTCACGCCGCTGAATTTCAGGAGCAGAGGATGCACGAGCGCCCTCGCTGGCCGATGAAGCGATATATCACCGCCCTGCACGACCGGCATCGGAGCTGCATCACCGGATTTGTCCGACCGGATCTGTTCGGGATGCAATCATTTCCCGTCTGCCCGCGAATGTAGACGTTATAGGCACTAATATACTTGAGACATATTTGTATCCACCAAACCAGATTGTCATCCTAAAGTCTATGACAATGTCAAGGGATTATCTCTGCAAATGCAGTACGAATTTGCGAGATCTTTCGCTACGATCAAGACGACAAAACGGATTTTTTTTACTGAGCCTTCTAACGAAAAGAATAAACGTTGTCACCCTGAAGTCTATGACAAAGTCAAGGAATTATTCCAGTAAGTGCAGTACGAATTTGCGAGATCCTTCTGTCGCTACGCTCCCTCAGGATGACAAAACGGACTTTTTGATAACCATGTTAACGAAAAAATAAAAGTTGTCATCCTGAACGCAGTGAAGGATCTCGCAGATTCGGCCATCGATGTGTCCGCGGGCCAGCAATCACGGCATGTTCTGCGAGATACGCTTCGCAGTCCTTCGGATCTTTGCGTGCCGCTCAGGATGACAGGCTTGGCTGGATAGGGACAACACCAAAACATGCTTCAGATATATTAGTGCCAAATTATAGGCAAAATCGCGGATAATTCAGGACACCATCGCACCACAAATAAAATCGCCGTAAACAGCCCGCGCGTTCGATAATAGAAAAAATTCTACGTGAGAATTCCACGAAGGTAGAGAAGGAAAAATGTCAGGGCGATAAGGATAAAGCCAAGCCCGAACAAAACCATGCAGCCTGGCGGAAACCTGGCCCCCATCGCAAGGCCGAATCCCTGAGCGGCTTCCTTTCGCCGGATAATGCAGTAGAGCCCGAATCCGAGAAAGATGACGACCGATGCAAGGGTCAGAATCATGAGAAATCCGGAAGTTGCCAGGTTGGAAGTCGCGCCATGATTTTTTCAATAGCGACACAATAACTGCGGCTGATATCGATTACCTGAAATTCGTTATCGATTATCCGAACAAGTTTCCGCCGGAGATTTCGCGACGGACGATATCGATTGCCTGCTGCGACGCCCGCTGCCGGATATATCCGCGCTCTTTTCCCAGCGTAAACTGCTCGGCCCGCGTCCCGCGTTCCGAGGAGATTCCAATCCAGACCGTGCCGACCGGTTTCTCGGGCGTCCCTCCATCCGGCCCGGCAATGCCGGTCACGGAGACCGCGATATCAGCGCCAAGCCGCTGGCGCACACCGGCGGCCATCGCCTCCGCCACTTCACGGCTCACGGCGCCATGCTGTTCAATCAATTCCGCGGGAACGCCCAGCAATTCCGTTTTCACGCTATTGGCGTAGGAGACCGTGCCGCCGAGATAATAGGCGCTGCTCCCGGGAATTTCCGTAATTAATTCGCCGATCATTCCTCCCGTGCACGATTCAGCGGTGGCAAGCATAAGGCCACGTTCTTTCAGCATCCGCCCGGTTACGGCAACAAGCGTTTCATCGCGATCGGCGATAATCCATTGCGCGGCTTTTTCGCGGATAATTTCCAGCAGTTTCCCGTAGCGCGCGTGCTGGTCCTCCCCGGCGGTCAGCCGCATGGCGCGCAGGCGAATCCCGCCGACGGCCGGCAGATAGGCAAGCGTCACGGAACCATCCAGCAACGGAATGGTTTCCGAAAGCGCATCGGCCAGCGCGGATTCCGTCACGCCGAACGCGAGGAATGTGGTCTGGTCGATATCCCCCGCCCCCGCACTGATTTCCGGGAAAATCCGATCGGTGAAAATCCCCTTCATTTCGCTCGGCACGCCGGGAAGAGCGAACACGCGCGCCGCGCCGATGCTGAAGCCAAGCCCCGGCGCGCTTCCGTAATCGTTCGGCAGGCGACGGCAATCCGCGGGGACAAGCGCCTGCCGTCGGCTCCGCTCGTTCAGGTCGATGCCGCGATCGGCGAAACGCATTTCGATTCTCCGAAGCTGGTCGGCATCCATTTCCAGATCGCAACCGAGAAGATCGCAGATCGCGTCGCGCGTCACGTCATCGTGCGTGGGACCAAGGCCACCGCTGACGAAGACGAAATCCGCGGCCGCGGCGGCATGTTCTATTTCGCTACGGATCAGCCCACGCTCATCGCCTATCGCGTTGATCCGCAACACCCGGCAACCGACGCGGGTAAGCTGATCGCCCAGCCACGATGCGTTTGTATTCACTACCTGTCCCACCAGCAGTTCGTCGCCGATCGATATGATTATAGCGGTCATGGATATTTTTGTTTTGCGTTGGGAGGATCGCGTTGGGGCGATCCATTGGAGCAATTCATGAATTGCCTGCTATGATTCCGCCAGCGCGGCGCGGATATTTCTGGAGAGACGCATCAGCCTGGAGAAGTCCGCCAGCGGCAACGCCTGGGCCGCGTCGCTTTTTGCGGATGCGGGATCGTGGTGGACTTCGACGATTACGCCGTCAAGCCCGGCAGCGATTCCGGCAAGCGCCCCCTGCACAACAAGGCTCCGGCGTCCGGCCGCGTGCGATGGATCGATGATCACCGGAAGCTCCGTCTTCTCCTTCAGCGCGGCGGCCCCCAGCACATCGAGCGTGTTGCGCGTGATCGATTCAAATGTCCTGATTCCCCGCTCACAGAAAACCACCGTGGCCGCTCCAGCAACCAGCGCATGCTCCGCCGCGCCGATCCACTCCTCCACCGTGGCCGACATGCCGCGCTTCAGGAGAATGGGCAGGCCACTCATCCCCGCCTCCTTCAGCAGCGGAAAATTCTGCATCGATCGCGTGCCGATCTGGATCATGGAGATATATCCGGCGGCAAATTCCACATCGCGCGGATCAACAATTTCGCTGACAAGCTGGAGACCATAATCCCTGGCGATTTCGCTGGACATCACCAGCCCCGATTTTCCCGAGCCCTGAAAATCGTGCGGCGATGTGCGCGGCTTGTATGCCCCGCCACGCACGAAACGGAGCCCCTCGCCGGCAAGAAATTCGTAGATCGTCGCCACCTGTTCCTCGCTCTCGATGCCGCATGGTCCCGCGATCATTGTCAGCCCCTCAATCCCCGACTGAATATCGATCGGCGGGCGATCGTGTGCCACGCGCAGATTTTTCTCCTCCTGCTCCATCACCCCCGCAACGCCTGGGAGCGATGAATATTGATCGAGACGAATTTCATCGGCGGGATCGCTGATCAGCAGGACCACGCGCGCGCCGTTGAGCGCCGAGATGCCGGCCGCGCCATCGTGCATCAACTCGCGTCGCACGGCCGCGATCTGCAACGGAGCAGCATCGGAGGTAAAGAGAATCGCTTTCATCGATAATCGGTAAATCGAACAATCGGCCCATCATGGTTCATCGATGGGATCGGAAAAACAATCAGGCGGAGAGGGCAACATCCACCACCGTTGCCACGGCAAAGAGGATGCTGACGTAGCCGTTGAGATTGAAAAATGCCAGATCGATACGAGAGAGATCGCCGTTCCGAAGAATCCACGCCTCGTATATAAGAATTGCGGCAACCGCCGCAACGCCAAGATAAAATGCAACCCCCATCCCCGCCAGCACGCCGAACAGCGTATAAAAAACAACGGCGGTGGCATGAATCGGCCGGACAAGCCTGATGGAACGGAGCGCGCCAAGCCGCGCCGGAACCGATTTAAGCCCCTGCTTCCGGTCGAACTGCTCATCCTGGCAGGAATAATAAATATCAAAACCGGCGGTCCAGAGCGTCACGCCAAGGCAGAGAAGAATCGGCACCCAGGAGAACGCCCCGGTGAGCGCAAACCAGACGCCGATGGGGGCCATTCCCAGACAAAGCCCCAGCACAAAATGCGCGGCGACCGTGTAGCGTTTGGTGAGCGAATAGCCCAGCAGCAGCGCCAGCAACGGCAGCGAAAGAAACCCGCAGAGGGAATTCACGGCGAACGACGCGGCGATAAATACCGCGCATGCAATTCCGGTAAACAATCGCGCCTCGCCGATATTCACGGTTCCCGCCGGCAGCTCACGATTTTTTGTGCGCGGGTTGATGGAATCAATATCCACATCGGCCACGCGGTTGAACCCCATGGCGGCGGTACGCGCCGCAGCCATGCAGACCAGCAGCAGCACGATATCTTTTGCGGTGAGCGTGACGTGTCCCGTCCTGTACGCGATTAATCCCGAGACAAATGCAAACGGCAGCGCAAAGACGCTGTGGCTGAATTTTATCATCCGACCAAACGTGGCCGTGCGTTGAAGTAACGACATGAATTCCGTCCCCGAACGAGGAATAAATAAATGCTTTACGAAAGGCCCCGGCTGGGCTTCACATTCCTAACAGACTGTTGAACAACGTCATCCGCGGCGTTGGCCTTCACTATCGCTCACTGCGGTGTCCAGAAGGACGCCTCATTCGCTCAGGTTCGGCCGCCTTGCGGCTGATCGTTGTTGAACAGTCTGGGTAT
>JBDSJW010000477.1:0-3686 GCA_039917235.1 Kapaibacterium sp. (SeqCode)
GGGAGGTGAAGATGCGGCAGTCGGTGGGGCTCTGGACGAACTACGCGGTGGAGGATGTGGACGCGGCCGGCAACGCGACGGTCCGCATCACCTACGATTCCGCCGCATTCTCCCAGACCACCGACAGCACGGTCAGCTACCACTCCGGGGATACCACGTCGGAGATCCCCCCCTCCGCGGCCGCCTACATGTCGATCGTCGGGCATGGGTTCGGCGTGAAGATCGCTCCCGGCGGGGGCGTTACGGAGGTGATCGGCGGGGATGCGTTGCGGCAGGCGATCATCGACCGGATGAGCGGATCGAACAAATTTCTCTCCGGCGTGATCGACCAGAACCTCAGGGCGATGTTCAGCGACAGCGCGCTCCGGCAGTCGATCGGGCAGATGCTCACTTTCTATCCGCCGAAGCCGGTCGCCGTCGGCGATTCATGGACCACCAGAAGCGATATCGGCGGCGGCTTTCCGATGACGCTGGAGAACGAATACACGCTGAAGAGCAGTGGCAACGGGCTGGCGGTGATCGAGCTTACATCGAAGATCGAGCCGATGGCGCCCCCCGCCCAGGCCGACCTTTCGCCGATCCACTATGACATCACGGGGTCGCAGAAGGGGACGATGGAGATCGATGAGCGGAGTGGCTGGATGATGAAGAGCGAGCAGACACAGGAATTTTCCGGGATGATACGGCAGCGGGCCGATTCCCTCTCCGACGGCGGCGGCCAGATGGCGGTATCGGTGCGTGGGACCACGGTGACAAAGTCGTGGGAGATTGCCGCGGGGAGTTAAGGGGGCTGTTGAATTACTTCCGGTGCTCAGACTGTTCAACCACGATCAGCCGCAAGGCGGCCGAATCTGAGCGAATGATGAAGGCCAACGCAGCGGATGACGTCCTTCAACAGTCTGGTAAGAAACGGGCCGGATTGTTGTCCGGCCCGTCTGATATCATCACGAATCGTGCTGCGATATCCGAAGGAGAAGTATCCCTCCAATCAGGAGAATCGCGGTCCAGAGTATCGAAAGCGTCGCCACCTTCTCCATCACTCCCCCTCGCCCGATTCCTCCATGCGCCGCCGCAGTTCCACCGTATCGCGCGACAGGTTGAGCCTCCGCGCCTCCGCAATCGTTGCCTTCCCCGACAGGCTTTCCTCCTCGGAACGAGCCGGCTTTGCCGGGGGAGTCCGCATCGCCTCGATTCTGCGCCGTATTTCAGCCGCCTGAAGCGGGACGGGGTTGCTCTGTCTTGGCTCGGTTACGATCGGCTCGGGGGCCGGCTCCGCATTCGGTGCGGTCTCAGCAATTGGCGTTGTTTGGGCGATCGGCGCCGGTTCAGCGATCGGCGTTGTCTGGGCAACCGGGGCCGTTTCAGCGACCGGCGCGGTTTGGGCTATTGGTGGGTTTTCCGGCTCGGGTATCGTCAGCGGTATTGGAGCGGTTTCCGGCGCGGGCATGCTCTCTGCTTTCGGTGGCTCCTCCGCTATCGGGCTGATTACCGCCGGAGATTCCGTGGTCGTCTTTACAGCTTTTCTGGCCTTGTGTGCCGCGTAGATATCGGGGGGAGGATCCGCGCGCACCACTTCGGTTTTCACGACCGTGACGGGGGGAGTAGCGGGAACCGGCTTTGCCTCCACCGGTTTTGTCTCCACCGGCCTGCCGCCGGCCGATTTTGATTCGGGGAAGGTTATCCGCTCGCCGACCTGCGGCGTTTGCGCCTTGTTCTTGCCGCGCCGCGCCAGCCAGACGACAAGGCTCACCAGGCCAAAGAGAAGAATCGTTCCAATGGCGATATAGACCCAGCGCTCTTCGCTCAATCCTGGCCTCTGATATTCATGGATGTATTCGTTGGGAGTGGAGCGCCCCCTTGAGCCCCCTTCGTGACTGCCGGAGCCGTTCTCCTCCCGCGATCCATCCATCCGCTCCGTGTTTCTGTTCGACCCCGATGCTGCCAGGTTGGAATTGTGGGTCAGCATCTCCGCGTCGAACAGGTTCTGGCTGCTGGCGGCCCCGTCCAGATCGCCGTTGTGCCGCTGCACGGCGGCCTTGGCGGCGTAATCATCGGCGTTCTGCGGCTGGGAGAGATATTGCTCCGCGCGTTTCAGATCGCCGTGGCGCGCATAATATACCCCAAGCACCGATGATGCCCGGGACTCGCCGGTGGCGTGCGCCACCTGAAGAAGATCAAGCCCCTCTTTATCGATGTGCTGTTCAAATGCCAGCAGCCCCTTGTAGTACTGTTCCTGCGCGTAATCCAGCCCGTTCCAGTCGAACGTATGGACCACCAGCGTCTTGGAGTAGGGGCGCCAGAGCGTAACGTATCCAAATCGCGAGGGGGATTGTATCGTCAGGCGAATCTCCTGCCCCTGCCCCTGAGCCAGCACGGCGTTCAGCGGGCCGGATTGCATTCTGAACTCCCCAGCCCCATTGGCCGGAAGGGTAACGCCGAGGATATGAACAACAAGCTGCACGCTGTCGCTCTGCGCCAGATCGATGCTGTAGCCGGTGCTGTCGGAAAAGCGGATGATGAGATCGTGCTCCCTCCAGCTCGCGTCCAGCACCTCGGCGGCGCGCGCGACGCCGGTTGCCAGGAGAAGCCCGATAAGGAAGAGGAGCAGGCGTACGCTAGACATGCTGCGTCTCCATATCATGATCGGGAAGGGGAACGCCATCGACCGCCCATTCTCCAAGGGGAGTATCAGCGGCCGAGAGAAGATCATCGGGGATGGCGGTGCCGGGGGAGATATAGCCGAGCGGGAGCCCCATCCAGTGGGCGGAGGAGATCATCGCGCCGAGCGATGGGGCCTCATCCAGCTTTGTGAAGGTGACGCAGCTCAGGCGCTCCCCAAGGAAGAGTGCCGCGGTCTCCTGGAGCGCGCGCTGGCTCATGGTTGCCGAAAGGACCAGGTGCATCTCATCGGGGCTGGCGGCGGCGAGAAACCCGCTCAGCTCCTCCCGCGCCGCGCGATCGGAGCGGCCGGCCGTATCCAGGATCACCAGATCGGCATTGGAGTCCTCGATCAGCCTTCGCACCTCATCCGCCTCGAACGCGATGCCGAACGGCACGCTGAGGATATCGGCGATGGTCTGCACCCCTTCCACCGAGCCTATCTTGTAGGTATCGCTGGAGATGATCTTGACCTTCAGCCCGAACTCCAGAACGCTTCGCACGGCCAGCTTGTACATCAGCGTGGTCTTCCCCGCGCCTGATGATCCCACCAGCGCGATCACGAACGGCCGTTCAGCGCTTCCGCGTTGCTTCACCTTCGCCAGCCCATCGCCGAATCGATCCAGCGCTGCATCGATTTCCCCGGCGGCGGCGGCATGAAGCTCCACGTCCTCCGCCTCCCGTGCGCCAAGGCGTTGAAACACCGCGCGGGTGATATTGGCCGCGTAGCGCCGTTCGAAATCGTTGGCCACAAGATGGGAGAAGAGCCGGCGGTATGGCCCAGGAAGGGATGTCACCTGCTCGGAGCGCATCCAGTCGTGCAGATCCCCGATCAGCTCCTCGATGTGGGCCAGACGCGCTTCCAGCGCCGCCGAGAGGAGGTTGTTTTCGTCGCGCTCTTCCGTTTCGCTATCGAATCCTTTCATGCTTTCCGGTCAGATTGGTTGGGCGATGAAGCTACTGCTTTTCATACGAATTTCGCCCAGATTTTTTGAGAAATCCCAGTGCGGCGCGGGGTCGGGGCGGGT
>JBDSJW010000478.1:0-4017 GCA_039917235.1 Kapaibacterium sp. (SeqCode)
CCAGAAATCGCCGACGTTCGTGTTGCTCAGGTCAACGGCATTGGCGGCCGCCTGAATATAGTAGATGCCGGCCGCCGCCGGAGCGGTCCAGGAGAATGTGAACGCCGCCGATCCTCCGGTAAAGTTCTTCGGCGTCGTATGCGTGACCTCCGTTCCGTTCACCTGAAGGCCCGATCCCCCCGCGACCGAAAGCGTTCCGGCGTTGGCGTTCCCGGTTGATGTGGTAAACACCCCGATATCGCAACCCGCGGCCACCTGGGTGGGATTGGCAACCGTCAGCGTAAAGCTGGTGAGGGAGTTCGGCTCCACGGAGAACGATCCGCTGCCGCTCGTCAGGTTGAGCGTGGTGGCCGCCGTGGGGGATGCGCCGTGGCAACTGCACCCCGGCGACGTGGTGCTGGACCGCCCGGTGATGCTCCCGTCGGGTTTGGAGATTGTGACGGCGTAGAACAGCAGCAGGCCAAGGAAAGCCATGGCCGTGGTCGCCGCGATGCTCCGTCCCCGGAATCGCGGTTTCCCAGAGGATTGGGTAAAGATGTTCATGTCAGGCCTTTATACGTGATAAACCGAAGGAATCGAATATGTCGAGCTGATAAGAAGCGATCACCATCGTGGTACCGTCGGCCCCATGCCCTGACGGATCATAGTATTTCCGATGGACGGAAGGATGCCTCAAGCCGATGATGTCATGCCCGAAAGCGGCCATGGAGGAAGGTCCGGCAATCTGTTTCCGGGCCGGATCATGCAGGCCGGGGCAATATCGATTGATCTCTTAACATCCGTTTAACGGATATTTGGGGAAACACGCTTCGGGGTGAAGGTGTGGATGCCGCGGGGGCAATCGGACAACCGGCGGGCTCGCGTGATCAGGCCCGGGACGCGCGCGGATGGATTCGGGGAGATCGGGGAAGTTCGTCGGCATCATGCTTCAGATGATCCTGATCGAGCATCCGGGGGAGCGTCATTTTCGGGAGCGGGAGAGGCCTGTTCCGTATGGAAGGCCCGGGAGTGAATATCCCATATGATCTTCTCCCGGGCCATCTCGAAGTATAAGGAATTTACCAGTATCAAGGGAGACGGTTTATCGCACGATCACGATTGGCGCCGTGATCACGGCATCTCCCGCCCGCACCATCACCCTGTACTCACCACTGGCGCAGAGCGCCCCGTCATCCCCCCTGCCATCCCAGTCCAGCGTCTGAAGCCCCGCCTCGGCATCGATCTTCATCAGGCTCCGCACGGTCCTCCCCTCCAGATCGACGATGCGGAGATCGAGCAGCGAAGGGCGCGCAAGCCGCATCACAATCAGGCTTCGATCCCTTGTCGGATTGGGCGAAACCTCCAGCGATGAGACCGCGGAGAGCGCAAGCGACGGAGCCGATGCCTTCCCTCGCGCAAGGCCGTTCAGGATAACGGTGCCGGGGTTCCCCTTGCTGTCGATAAATGTGAGCGTCCCGCTTGCCGACCCATCGTGCAGCGGCGTAAAGCGGATGGTGAGGGAAATGCAGCTATCGGGCTTCACCAGCACCGGCAGGTTTGCCGTCTTCACCAGCTTGAACTCGCTCCCCTGGATGGTGATGGAACTGATGGTGACCGGATCGGTTCCGCTGTTGCAGACCGTGATCATGGTATCGAGCGCGGCCCCCAGCTTCACCGGGCCGATGCTCATCACCGACGGCACAAATGATACCGCGGAGAGCGCGCCGTTCCCCTGCAACGCCAGCGACGGCGCGCCCGCCACATTGCTGACGAAGTCCAGCGACGCGAACCGTGGCCCGGTGGCGACGGGCTTAAACCGTATCGTCACCGAGTGCATCCCGCCGGGCGGGAGGGCAAACGGAGTATTTCCGGCGATGATCGTGAAGTCGAACGCATTGGTCCCCGAGATCGACATCGATGTCACCTTGAGCGTATCATCCCCCCCATTGCGAATCAACCCGTCGAAATTGATCTCCCGCGGAACGTTGATCTGCACCGGCCCGAAATTGACCGGCGACGGGGAGAAGACAAAGGCCGCGCCCGATCCCGGAGGATTGACCTTCAGTTTGGCGGCAGTGCTGGTATCAGAGCCGCACTCGCCGATGATGATGCAGTCGTAATACCCGGCATCGGTCGATTTTACGGCGTGAAGAACGATCTGCGGATCGGTGGCGCCATTGATCGGGATGCCGTTGCGACGCCACTTGTAGCGGAGCGCCACTCCATCGGCGGAGATATTGAAGGTGATATCGTTCCCCTCGATTGTGGTCTGATCAGAAGGATCGGCAATGATCACCGAGCGCGGCGAAACCGTGACGGCCACCGGCTCGCTGGTGACATCGGGGGTACATGTGCCGCTGATGACGACATCGTACGATCCGGCATCGGCGAGTCTGGCCGATGGGACAAGATATGTGGAGGATGTGGCGCTGTCGATGGCCCCACGGTTCCTGCGCCACTGGTACTTCAGCCCCGCGCCGGTCGCCGTCACCGAAAGGCTCAGCGGCGATCCCTCGCAGATCGTCTGCCGGATCGGCTGTCTGGTGATCGTCGGAGGCTTGCCGACCGTGAGCGTAACATCCTTGCTCACCGACGGCGGGTTGCACTGTCCGCTGACAACCACGTGATACGTCCCCTCATTCGCGGCCAGGGCCGATGTGAGATAGCGCGCGCTCGTAGCATTCGGAATCAGCGTGCTCCCCTTGTACCACTGGTAGCTAAGGTTGGTCCCGGTGGCGCCGACCGTGAAGGTCAACTCCGCGCCGCTGCATCCGGTCAGCGATATCGGCTGATCGGTGATGCGCGGGAGCAGGCTTGGCGTAAGCGTCACGTTGTTGCTGAATGTGCCGCCGCAGGGGCCGGTGACGATCACATTATATGTTCCGTAATCGATTCCCGCGACGCCGTTGATCGTGTAGGTGCGCGACTTGCCGGCGATCAGAATATTGGCGCCATCCTTCTGCCACTGATATGTCAGCGATGGCCCGGAGGCGGTCACCGAAAATGTGACGGTATCACCGATACAGCCCCCCATCGTCTGCGGCTGCTGCGTGATGACCGGCCCCGCCGTGATGGTAAGGTTGCTGGTTACGTCGGTATGGGTGCCGCTGGCGATATCGGTAAGGCGGATGCGGCAGTTTGTGGAGCTGATGCCGGACGGCACCAGCCATGACCATGTGCCGGGGGCCGCCGGGACGGTGTTGCTAAGGGTTGTCCAGTTTGTGCCGCCATCGGTTGAAAGCTCCACGTTCAGCGTTGTCACCCCAAGGGAGTTCCAGCTTATATCGTGGTTTGTGCCGGCGCACCACGATTCCCCGCCAAGCGGTGCCAGCAGCGCCACACCGTTGACGGCTATCGGGATCGCGTTCATTATCGCCCACCGATCCCCGGTTGTCAGTCCGTCGTTGTTGACGGCAAGCCCCGAGGCAACGATCTGATAGTTGCCCGGCATGCGTGGCGCCGTCCAGGAGAACTGGAAGTTGGATCGGCCCGCAACCATCGGCACGATTGCCGAATGCACCAGCTCATTACGCGGCGGAGTAGTGGGGGGCGTCGTGCCTATCAGCTTCAGCCCGGCCACCGGAATCAGCGTGCCGACCGTATCCAGAGTGAATTTCCTGATGGCGATATCGATCCCCGCGCCGAAAGCCGTAACCGGCACACCGAGATCCGCCACGGTTGCCGTGAGATTATAGGTCTGATTCTGATCGAAGACAAACCCGCCGATGCCGCTGGTCATCCCCACCCCCACCGTTCCCGAGGCGGTGGCCCCGTGGCATGTACAGCCGGTTGTGGTCACACCGGACTCCCCCGCCACATGCGACATCAGATTCGCATAGAATAGGATAAGCCCGAGAAATGTGAGCACCGCCCCGACCTTGAAGCGACGGGATCGTATAAGATGTGAGTAGAGAGAGCCGGGAGTAGAGAGATTCATATGGCACCGTGGGAAACGTGAGCACCGGAACGGAGATATCGGGAAGAACGCGCGCGAAATTTCCGGCAGCACACCCTGGAGAAAGGTGGAGTCACGGGCAT
>JBDSJW010000479.1:0-2781 GCA_039917235.1 Kapaibacterium sp. (SeqCode)
GCACAACAACAGCAACAACGCCATCAGCCGGAGATTTGTATTTTCTCGTTCTTCGAACATCGCAGGGGACGTTTGAAACGTCCCCCGACATTGAACATCGTAGGGGACGTTTGAAACGTCCCCCGACACAGATAATCCAGCAACCTCCTTTTCCGATACCATGCCCGAGAACATCATCGTAACCAGCCACGATGGCTTTGTGGCCACCGTGCAGTTGAACCGTCCCAAGGTGCTGAACGCGCTGAACCTCCAGCTGATGATGGAGCTGGTGGAGGCGCTTGAAACGCTTGATGCCGATCCCGATATCCGCTGCATCGTGATCCACGGCAGCGAGCGGGCCTTCGCGGCCGGAGCCGATATCACGGAGATGGCCGGCGCAACGGCCACCGAGATGCTCCGGCGCGATCAGTTCACGCGGTGGGACAGAATCCGTCGCGTGAAGACACCGATGATCGCCGCGGTCTCCGGGGTGGCGCTTGGCGGAGGGTGCGAGCTGGTGATGATCTGCGATATGATTGTCGCAAGCGAGACTGCGCGGTTCGGGCAGCCGGAGATCAACATCGGCGTAATGCCCGGCGCGGGAGGAACGCAACGCCTGACGCGGGCGGTGGGGAAGGCTCTGGCGATGGAGATGGTGCTGACCGGACGGATGATCACCGCGGAGGAGGCAAAGGCCGCGGGGCTTATCAACAGAATCGTCCCGGTGGAGTTCTATCTGGAATCCGCCATGAAGCTGGCCCGTGAAGTGGCCGCCCGCCCGCCGATCGCCGCGAAGCTGGCAAAGGAGTCGGTGCTGAAATCGTTCGACACCACCATCAACGACGGGCTGGAGTTCGAGCGGAAGAACTTCTATCTCCTCTTCGCCACCGATGACATGAAGGAGGGGATGGCCGCGTTCCTCGAAAAACGGAAACCGGAGTGGAAAGGGCGATAGCCGAATCGTCCCCTCGTCCCCCCTCGAAATCGTATCCATGAAATTCATACCCGAACAATATATCAATATGACCTTCGAAACCCTCCTCTATGGGCTTGAATCGGGCGTCCTGACGCTCACGCTGAACCGACCGGAAAGCTATAACGCATGCAACGAGCAGCTTACCACCGATCTGATGGCCGCGCTCCGCGAGGCCGAGAAGGACCCAGCCGTGCGCGCCATTATTCTGACGGGAGCCGGCAGGGCATTCTGTTCCGGCCAGGATCTGAAGGACGCCCCCGCTCCCGGCGCCAAGCGCTCGCTGGCCGATTCCCTCCAGCGCCGCTACAACCCGATCATCCGCAAACTGACCACCATCCCGAAGCCGATCATCGCGGCGCTGAACGGCGTGGCGGCGGGGGCCGGCTGCTCGCTGGCGCTGGCGTGCGATATCCGCATCGCCGCGGAAGGGGCATCGCTCCTCCAGGCATTTGTCAATATCGGCCTGGTCCCCGATTCCGGCTCCTCCTACTTCCTGGCGCGGATGGTCGGCTATTCGCGCGCGTTCGAAATAGCCACGCTCGGCGAGAAGATCCCGGCCGCACGGGCACTGGAGCTTGGGCTGGTCAACCGCGTGGTCCCGGCGGAATCGCTGATGGCGGAGGCGCTCTCACTGGCTGAACGATACGCCGCCGGACCGACCAGGGCATACGGCTATATCAAGAAGATGCTCCACCGCGCCGAGCATACGGCGCTTGATGACGCGCTGGACTACGAGGTCTTCATGCAGGAAGCCGCCGGCCGCACCAGCGATTACGGCGAAGGGGTGAAGGCATTCGTGGAGAAGCGGAAGGCGGTGTTCACGGGGGAGTAAGAAGGGACATTTTCATTTTCACTTATCAATAATGACAACTGATTCCAATTCCGCCCCGGCGCTCTTCGGTGTCTGCGGCGCGGGGACAATGGGCTCCGGCATCGCCTACGCGGCGGCGCTTGCCGGCTATACGGTTCGGCTGTACGATATCGGCGATGAGCAGATCCGCCGGGGGGCCGATCAGATTGCGCGATTTCTTCAGGGGAGCATCGACCGCGGAAAGCTGACGGTGGAGGCGGCGGATGAGGTCCGTAATCGCGTGGCGACAACGCTTACGCTGGATGATTTCGCGGGAGCGGAGATCGTGGTGGAAGCGGCAATCGAACGGCTTGATCTGAAGCAGGATCTGTTCGGACGGCTTGAGGCGATCGTGCCGGAAAGCGCAATCCTCGCCAGCAACACATCATCACTTCCCATCACCGCCATCGGCGCCAGACTGGCCCATCCCGAGAGGATGGTGGGGATGCACTTCTTCAACCCGGCGCATATCATGAAGCTGGTGGAGGTGATCGAGGGATATCGGACATCGGCGGAGACGATGGAACGGACGGCGGAGATCGCGCGAAGGATGGGGAAAACGCCGGTGCGGGCAAAGGACACCCCCGGCTTTATCGTCAACCGCGTGGCGCGCAATTTCTACGGCGAGGCGTTCAGGATCGTGGGGGAGGGAGCGGCAACGCACGAGCAGGTAGACCGCTGCATGAAGGCCGTGGGATTCAAGATGGGGCCGTTTGAGCTGATGGATCTGATCGGCATCGATGTCAATTTCGCGGTGACCGAATCGGTCTACGATCAGTATTTCAACGAAGCGCGATTCCGTCCGCATCTGATCCAGCGGAAGATGGTGGAGTCGGGATTGCTCGGGAAGAAATCAGGAAAGGGATTTTATTAGAGCGATAATGCGTCGGAGTACGTCACACGTCGAAGTACGTCGTCACGTCACACGTCACACGTCGGGGCGGGTTTCAAACCCGCCCAACCCAACAAAACGTTC
>JBDSJW010000480.1:0-16982 GCA_039917235.1 Kapaibacterium sp. (SeqCode)
CGCCGCAAACCGCTCGCCCGTTCAGTCCCAGAGCCTGGAAACGGATTCGCAGCAGCCGATTACCTACGGCGCGGTCTTCTATGATCATCGCCTCAAGCTCAGCCATTCCTGGGATGTCTGCGGTCGCGTGACCGTTGGCGCGGCCGATGACGCGATGATCGGGAATATGCGCGCCTATGCCGCCTACACCATCCCGACCACGAAGAGTGTAACCTTTACATTCACGATGGGGGTCGGTGGTGGCACGCTCTACAGCCTGACGCCGCACAAGGACAAGCCATCGGTCAGCGGCAACTACGGTATATTCTACGGCATCGAGACCGGATTCTGATCGGCTCGGGGACATTCCAAGAGTTTCTGGCAATGTGGGCGTGTCAGGCCCATCAACGGGCGCTTCCTGGTGAGTACGAGGGGCGCCCGATTTCGTTTATCTCCTTCGCGAACCGCATTTTCATCGATATGAACGATCGATATCGCGTCTTTCTCGTCATCCCAACCCTTCTTCTGTTCCTGAGCATGCACGCAAACCTCCTCGGCGGTGAGCCGGTGACAAAGCAGCGAGGGCACGGAAGCGTCTCCATTTACGGAGGATCGGCTAGGGCATCCCGCTACTATGGAATCGACGGGGAGCTCCGGCATCTCGATACGTCGGAGACCGAGCTGACCGCCACCACCTTCGGTGTGTCGGGGAATTACGGGCTGACGAATGATATCCAGCTGGATGCCGAGATCCCGATCGGCTACTACTCGATCGTCAGCCAGAGTCGGTTTCCGAAGCGGAGCATCTTCTCGCCGACGTATTACGGCGTGGGGGCAACATGGCAGGTGCTGCGCGGCGCGGTAAACGCCTCGGTAAGCTCCATGGTGAAGATCCCGCCCGGGTTTCATAACGGCATCTACGATGACCCGAAGCATCCATCGTTTCTGAGCGATGGGTATTTCCAGCTCCTGACGTCGGTAAACGTCGGGGCCACCATCAATACCGTCTGGCTGAAAGGGAGCGTCGGCTATAATTATCGGGATGAGGAGCCGCTGGATGAGATCGTCTACAGCGCGGAGATCGGCCTGTCGAAGGTGGAGGGGACCGGGGTGTTCGTGCTTCTCAACGGCGTGCAATCCACCGGCGACGCCTCGCAGCCGCTCCGCCCGTTCTATGCGGGGACATCAGGGAGCGCCGCGGAGCAGACCATTTCGGATGGCGGATCGGGGCGATTTAACACCATCGACCGGGAGAATTATATCGGCCTGGGGGCCGGGGCATATCTTGGCCTGACCGATCATCTCGTGCTCAGTGGTAAATTCGCCGTGCGGCTTGCCGGTGTCAATACCCTGGTGCTCTCGGGAGCATACATGGGGCTGGCGTACAACTTTTAGCGACTATCGATATGCCCTGGAAGGCCCGTGACGGGCGGAGCCGATGGCATTTGCCGCGGTTTCCGGGGAGATTCTTTGATGGCTCCTGATCAACGAAGCAACTTCCGGGCTTCGAGATGGTATAGAGTTGGAGCGGCAATGCGGAAACGGGCCGCGCTCAGGCTTTCTATCTTTTCAGGATGCGTTACGACATTCAGCTCATAACTTCTCTCCGGCCGATCTTCAGGGCCGATCGATTCCGTCCTTTCGGCCGCTTATCCGGTCTCCAGCTCGTGGTCCTTCTGCTGTTGATGCTTCCATTGTCCGCCAGGGCTCAGTTCTTCGGGAGTGGCATCACAATCTACCCGGACGAGCTCTATTCCGGGCTTAACACCGTTACCATCACCGCTCCCGAGGGGCTTGCCAGCATCCAGTTCACCGACGGCAGAGGGTCGCCGGGGCCGCTGCTGACCGGCAGGGAGACATCGCAGTACAGAGTTGTCACCGGGCCCACGTTTACGCGGTGCGCCACCAAAACCACCTTCATGATCTATGTGAAGGATATCTCCCGCACCCTCAGCCTCTATTTTCGCGTCGCCGACTGCGAGGGAAATTCCAGCCGGCTGAGATTGTCAATGGATGAAACATGGGAGGTTTTCCGCGAGGATTTCGGGACGGTGGTGCTTGGGGCGCCTGCCTGCCATATGTTCACGGTCGCATCGCGAATGGGGGATTTTATCCTTGACTCCGTTGCCAGCCCGTCGAAGCTCTTCACCATTCATTATACGGCGGCGCGGCCTCCCCTGCGATTGCATAATGGACAGCAATATCATTACGATGTCTGTTATATCGGCACGCGTACCGGCCCTATCAAGATGCCGATCTTCACCTATCTCCGCAGAAGCTCTCCGGCCGGCGGGATGGGAACGTTCCTCGTTGCCGATACTGCCCTGATCAACGTGGTGCTGCCGCGGGAGCGCCCGATCGCGGTGAATCGTCCGCCGGTGCGACCCCGACCACAGGTGCTGCTGGCACCGCCGGTCGATATCATCATTCCCAAAGCCATACCACGTCCCGTGGTGAAGATCGATACGCCGAGGGTGATTCCGAAGGTCATCGCCTCACGCGCGCGTTCAGTCGCCGTGATTCTGCCGTCGCCTGTTTCCGTCAGCACGGGCACCGCGCCGATCCCCGCTCCTCCTCTCCCCGATGAGCCGATCGCCGATCCGACAACGCACCGCGTGCTGCTGATGCCGACCGCGCGTTCGATAGATTCCGGAAAATTCTTTGTCGCGAACTACGATCTTGCCGGGTTTCTCGTTGGCGCGGGGCTGGGGGATAGAACCACGCTGCTCGGCGGCGTTCTCTATGTTCCCGGTTCCACGAGCCACAATCTTGTGCTTACCGGTGGCGGGCGGTACGAGGTCTATCGCAAGGGAATCGTCAGAGGCGCGGTGGGGGCACAGGCGGGCTATTCCGAGAGCAATATCTCATCGATCATCCTGGCCTCGCCATACGCCGTGATAAGCGTGGGGGATGATGACAGGCGCGCGAGCCTTGCCGCCGGTTATTCATGGCGGAGACATACGCCGAAGGATACGCTCCTTGGCCCCTTCAGCCAGCAGGCGGCGGTGCTGGCGGTCGGGGGGGATTATCGCATCGGCGGGAACTGGAAGATTGTCGGGGAGGCTTATCTCCTTCAGGATGCGAGCTATCGGCCACTGGTCGTAACGCTCCGGTACTTCACCAGCCATCTGGCGATCGACGGGGGAGTGGGAGTTGATCTGGGGATAGCGGGGGAGGCGCGGCGCGGCGTTACGGTGCTGCCGGTGATCACGGCAACGTGGGTGTTCTGATATCCAAGCAGGCTGTTGAAGGACGTCATCCACGGCGTTGGCCTTCATCGTTCGCTCACTGCGGCGTCCGGAAGGATCCCTCATTCGCTCAGATTCGGCCGCCTTGTGGCTGATCGTTGTTGAACAGCCTGGGGATCGGAAGTGATTCAACAGGCTGCTAGAAAACCCGATCCGGGCAAACCTGTATGATGATATCCTCTCCGCGAGCCCGAGCAAGTTTTCGGCGATTGTTTAGTAAACAGAAACTGCCCATCCCGCAATCGCGGAATGGGCAGTTGTCGTATCGGAACCATCGTCCCGGCTGAAACCGGATCTTAGTACATGTCGCCCATGCCGCCGCCGCCGTGCGGCATCGCGGGAGCCGAACCAGTTTCCTTGCGCTCGACGATCGTGGACTCGGTCGTGATCAGGAGGCTTGCCACCGATGCGGCGTTCTCCAGAGCAACGCGGGTCACCTTCGTCGGGTCGATCACACCCATCTCCAGCATGTTGCCGTAGACATCGGAGTAGGCGTTGTAGCCGAAATCGGCATCCCCTTCCTTCACCTTCGCCACGATCACCGAGCCCTCAAGGCCGGCGTTCTGGACGATCTGGCGGATCGGCTCCTCGACCGCGCGACGGATGATGCTGATGCCGATGTTCTGGTCGGCATTCTCGCCGGTCAGGCCATCAAGCGCGACAACGGCGCGGAGATACGCGACACCACCACCGGGAACGATTCCCTCCTCGACCGCGGCGCGGGTTGCATGAAGAGCGTCCTCGACGCGGGCCTTCTTCTCCTTCATCTCAACCTCGGTAGCAGCGCCGATCTTGATCACGGCAACGCCACCGGAGAGCTTTGCAAGGCGCTCCTGGAGCTTCTCGCGGTCGTAGTCGGACGTGGTCTTGTCCATCTGCGTGCGGATCTCGTTGATACGACGCTTGATGTCCTCGCTCTGGCCAGCACCCTCGATGATCGTGGTGTTGTCCTTGTCGATCGAGATGCGCTTGGCGGTGCCGAGCGATTCGATGGTGGCGGCGTCCAGCTTGTAGCCCTTCTCCTCGCTGATCACGGTGCCGCCGGTCAGGGTGGCAATATCCTCGAGCATCGCCTTGCGACGATCGCCGAAGCCCGGAGCCTTCACTGCCGCGACGCGGAGCGTGCCGCGGAGCTTGTTGACGACGAGCGTGGCAAGCGCCTCACCCTCGATATCCTCGGCGATGATCAGGACCGAGCGGCCTCCCTGGGCAACCTTCTCCAGAATCGGGAGGAGATCCTTCATCGAGCTGATCTTCTTGTCGTGGATCAGGATGTACGGGTCCTCCAGCGCGACTTCCATCGCGTCAGGATCGGTGACGAAGTACGGCGAGAGATAGCCGCGGTCGAACTGCATCCCCTCGACGACGTCCATCGTGGTCTCGGTGCCGCGGGCCTCCTCAACGGTGATCACGCCATCCTTGCCGACCTTCTCCATTGCCTTTGCGATAAGCTCGCCGATCGTCGAATCGTTGTTGTCGGAGATGGTGCCGACCTGAGCGATCTCCTTGGTTCCCTCAACCTCGCGGGCAAGCTCCTTCAGCTTCGCCACGACCTTCGTGACGGCCAGGTCGATGCCGCGCTTCAGGTCCATCGGGTTGGCGCCGGCGGTGACGTTCTTCAGTCCCTCGCGAACGATCGCCTGTGCGAGAACGGTCGCCGTCGTGGTTCCGTCACCGGCCACGTCGCTGGTCTTCGAGGCAACCTCGCGGACCATCTGGGCGCCCATGTTCTCGATCGGATCCTCAAGCTCGATCTCCTTCGCCACCGTAACGCCGTCCTTGGTCACGGTCGGCGCGCCGAACTTCTTGTCGATTACGACATTGCGACCCTTGGGGCCGAGCGTAACCTTTACGGCGTTTGCAAGCTGATCCACACCACGCTTGAGCGCGGCACGTGCCTCGCTATCGAATTCAATGAGTTTTGCTGCCATGAGTATTGATACTTCCTTGATTGATAGATAGTTTTTTTGCGCTGGTTCTCCGGCCGCGCCACCGTTTCCCGATCGTATCTCACGCTGTTCCGCGAGGAACGCGATGGAAGATCGGGCTGAAGCTCATGTTGCGGGGAGCTTCGGAGGTTCGCATCGGCCGGGCGTCCGTCTCGATTCGGCCGACCGGTTTTACTGGTAGATCGCGAAGATGTCGGACTCGCGCATGATCAGATAGTCGACGCCATCCACCGAGACCTCGGTTCCGGAGTATTTGCCGTAGAGAACGTTATCGCCAATCTTGACGCTGAGCGGGGTGGTTTTGCCATCCTCGGAGATTTTGCCGCCACCGATAGCCATGATCTCGCCGCGCTGCGGCTTTTCCTTGACGGTATCGGGGATGATAAGGCCACCCTTGGTCATCTCTTCTGCGGCTGCCGGCTTTACGATTACCCGGTCATGAAGCGGTGTAAGGTTCATGCTTGTGCTCCTGATTGAAAGAATCTTATAAACTTTTCGGCGGTTGCCGTTAATCCCTGCATTGATGGTTAGCACTCTCACCCGGGGAGTGCTAACAGATCGCAAAGATACGGCGAAGGCTGGCGTCTGTCAAGGATCAGGAAGTCAAGGAGTGTGAAGGCGAATTGCGTCATACATAATGTACCCCGAGGGTGATGCCGACTCCCCGCTTCCCTCAACCCCTTCGAACTTCAGCTCGCGATCAGGCCGTCCTCGCCATTCTTGCGTTGGTGACTATCACTCCCTTGGGTTACATCCCATTATCAGACTGTTGAAGGACGTCATCCGCGGCGTCCGGGGACGTTTGAAACGTCCCCCGACATTCATCGTTCGCTCACTGCGGCGTTCAGAAGGACGCCTCATTCGCTCAGATTCGGCCGCCTTGCGGCTGATCGTCCTTGAACAGTCTGAGCATCTGTAGTACTTCAACTGTCTGTTATGAGGCAATGAACCCCATTCCCCCACTCAAAATCGATACGAAAATCCCCCTCCAAACCGTAGTTCGCTTGCGGGACGTTCGGTGCTTGTTGCCAGATCGTAGCCAAGTTCCGCCGTCAGCACGGAATGTGCTCCGATGGAGTATTCCCCCCGCGCGCCGATCGGAATCGTCAGTACAGAGGTCCTGTTGCCAACGGTGTAATCAAGGCTGAAGCCCCCCTGCGGTCCCACGACGAATTCGGTGCCGGCCGAGAAGATGAAGTAGTTCCGCATCGTGAAGTTGTTGGTGTGGAAGTTCTGGTGGATGCCGATGCGTACATCGATCTCATGCCGGTAGGTGAAATCCCATTTCTCGCTCGCGATGTAGGAAAGACGATGCTGAAGGTGGAAGAACTCCTCCTTGCTGAATGCAAATGTCCGCGCGTCGTTGGTATAACTGTCGGTCCGCTCAAAGAGAATCTGATCGTCGATATAGGTCCGGTCGCCGGGCCAGAAGGATACGCGCGGGCCTATCGCGTAATCGGTGATCGCCGGCTCGTTCGTGCCGGACTGATCCGATTGCGTGTAGCTTCCGGCAATCCCGAGCGCCATCCCCGAATGGAGAAGAAAAACCCCGCCGGCCGTAATGGCGTAGCCGGTGTTCTGGATCCCGAGCCCGGTGTTCGGCCCGTAGATGGCGGAGATGTCGATCGAGGATGACGGGCTCCCCGCCGATTCGCTGAAGAGGGAGCGATGGTGTTCGTCGTGCGAGCGGGCGCTGGCGAAACGGTGATATTCCACGCCGCCGCCAAACCCGTCCCCGCTGATGCCGGAGCTTCGGTAGATGACCGGCACGGTGATCTGGTTCTGAAAGACAAGATCCGGTTGTTCGAGCGGCGCGGCTGGCGGGGGAGCGGCCGTGCGCACGGTGTCAACCTTATCGACCTTTGTCTTCTGCGCCAGGAGCAGGCCCGGAGAAAGGATCGTTATCGCGAGGAGAAGGAGGGCCGCAGGCAGAATGGTCCGCATCGAAGAAATGGTCATCGGCATTGTTGTATCGGAAAAGGCGTCGGCCGGGGAGCAATGGTTCGGCTTGCTCCGCATGGATTATCCGAACTACAGAACCAATCGGGATGCCAGAGTTACCCCTGCCGACCCATCCGGCTTGGGGAAACGCGAAATCATCACCCGCCAATTTCCTTGTTCGATCCCAGGAGCTTGAACTGCGCCAGGGAAACGCCGAGAATCAGGATAAAGACCACCCAGGCGATCGCCGAGGCATATCCCATCGCGTTGTCCTGCACAAATGCGTTCTCGTAGATCTGATAGACAAGCGTGGTCGTGGAGTTGAGCGGTCCCCCCTTGGTCATCACATATACTTCCGTGAATACCTGGAAGGAGCGGATTGTGTTGATGACGATCACAAACAGAAGCATCGGCCTGATGCCCGGCAGCGTCACCTTCAGAAACTGCTGCCACGATGACGCGCCGTCCAGCTCCGCAGCCTCGTAGATATCCTTCGGGATCGTCTGCAATGCCGCCAGAAACAGCACCACATAATAACCGATCGCAATCCAGACATCCATCGCCATGATCGAGACAAGCGCCGTGGAAGGGGTCAGCAGCCAGCCGTTCTTCGGAAACGGGAGGCCGAGCGTGCCGAGCAGGGCGTTGATATAGCCGTTGTGCGCGTAGAGGTTGGTGAACACGAGCGAGAGGACGACGATCGACGTAACCGATGGGATGAAATAGCCGGCGCGATAAAAACTTTTCCAGGCGATGTTCTTGTTCAGCATCACCGCCAGCCCGAGCGCGAAGACCGTGGTGAAGGGAATCGTGCCAACAACGAAGATCGTGGTGTTCCCCAGCGCCTTCCAGAATATCGGGTCGTTCAGCAGCCGCTGATAGTTCCCCAGGCCGATCCACGTGGCGTGATTGCTCAGCGTGTCGTACTTGGTGAAGCTGAGATAGAGGGCATGGAAGAGCGGATAAAGCCAGAAAAGCCCGAGCGTGATCAGCCACGGGGCCAGGAACGTCCAGGTGACCAGGGGCTTTTCAAGCGTATATGTGCGCCGGGATTTCACGATGCGGAGTCGATTATGCTGAAGGAAGAAGATCGTCCCGAAAGATAGGCCGAAAATATCGCCCGGCATCGATTCGGTTTATCCGATCAACCCCTGGAACTCCTTCTGATCGATCACCCGCACCCCCAGCTTCCCCGCCTTCTCCAGCTTCGATCCCGCCTCCGCCCCCGCCAGCACAAAATCGGTCTTCTTGCTGACGCTGGATGTCACCTTCCCGCCACGCTCCTCGATCAGCGCCGCCGCCTCCTCCCGCGTGTAGCTCTCCAGCGTGCCGGTCAAAACAAATGTCTTCCCGGCAATCGGCGAATCGGTCTCGGTGACGACCCGTTTGGCCGGTCCCTCTAGCGTAACGCCCGCGGCGCGAAGGCGTTCGATCAGCTCGTGGTTCCCAAGATCGGAGAAAAAGCGCGCTACCGAATCCGCGATTCTCGGCCCGATATCCGGCACCGCCGTCAGCTCCTCCTCCGTTGCCCCCATCAGCCGGTCGATGGTGTTGAACTCCGCCGCAAGCGTCCGCGCCACTGTTGCCCCCACATGCCGTACTCCCAGCCCGAAGAGGACGCGGAAATAGGGCCGCTCCTTGCTCTGCTCAATTCCCGCCAGAAGATTATCGGCCGATTTCTCCCCCCATCGCTCCAGCTCCGCCAGGTCGTTGCGCCGCCCATGCAGATCGTAGATATCGGCGTAGCTTCCAACCCAGCCGAGCGTGACAAGCTGATCCACCACCTTGGCGCCAAGCCCCTCGATATCAAGCGCCCCCCGCGATGCGTAATGCTCTATCCTCCCGCGGATCTGCCACGGACACTCCGCATGCTCGCAATAGTAGTTTGCCTCCCCCTCCGGCCGGTGAAGCGGGGTCTCCAGCGGGCATGGGCAGGTCTCCGGGAAGATGTACGGCTCCGCGGATTCCGTCCGCTCCTCCAGCACCACGCCATCCACCTTCGGGATCACATCCCCCCCCTTTTCGATGATCACCGTGTCGCCGATTCTGATATCCTTCTCGGTGATAAAGTCCGCGTTATGGAGCGTGGCGCGGCTGATTGTGGAGCCGGCAAGGAGCACCGGCCGCAGCTCCGCCACCGGCGTTACCGTCCCCAGCCGACCGACCTGCAACGTGATCCCATCCATCGTTGTCCGCGCCGTGCGCGCCTCGAACTTGTAGGCAATCGCCCATCGCGGCGATTTCGAGATCATCCCAAGCTCCTCCTGCTGCCTGAGCGAATCGACCTTCACCACCACGCCATCGATCTCATACGGAAGCTCGTCGCGGCGGCGTTCCTGCTTGTCGCAGTAGGCCAGCACATCGTCGATCGTGGCGCACGCGTGCCAGTGCGGGTTGGTCGGGAAGCCGAGTTGCTTCAGAAGCCCGAGATTATCGGCATGGCTGCGGAGGCGATGATCGTCCGATGTGAGATAGTAGATAAATGTGGCAAGCGGCCGACCGGCGACGATCTTCGGATCGAGAAGCTTGAGCGTTCCGGCGGTGGAGTTGCGCGGGTTGGCGAATGTCTTTTCACCGGCAAGCTCCCGTTCCGCGTTCATCGCCATGAAGTCCTCCTTCGCCATGAAAACCTCCCCGCGAACCTCGAAATTCCGGAGCGGTTTTCCCTCCACCTCCACGTCGCGCACCTGAAGCGGGATCGAGCGGATGGTCTTGATATTATTGGTGATATCATCCCCCTGCTCGCCGTTGCCGCGCGTTGCCCCGCACCGGAGCCGTCCATCCTGATACGTCAGGCTTATCGCCACGCCGTCGATCTTCAGCTCCGCCACATAGCGAAATGGCTCGCTCCCCAGCCGGTCCCGCACCCGACGATCGAACTCCCGAAGCTCATCGGAGCTGTAGGTGTTTCCGAGCGAGAGCATCGGCCGCGCGTGGGTGACGGTGGGGAAGGATGTGGTAAGATCCGAGCCGACGCGTTGCGTGGGGGAATCGGGGGTGATCAATTCGGGATGGGCCGCCTCCAGGCTGATAAGCTCGTCGAGAAGCGCGTCGAACTCCCGATCGCTCACCGTCGGTTCGTTGAGAATATAATATCGATAGGTATGCTCGTTGATCTGATCGCGGAGCTGGCCGGCGCGTTCGGATGGGGAAGATTTGGACATGATCACGGAATTGAGGAGTCACGGATATAGTGGGGCAAAGATAACCTGATCGCCGGCTTCGCGGTAGGGGGATGATGGCGCGGCAATTGATCTTCAAACATTCTTTTCCACGAGGCGTCGGTTGCGGGGTATCCTTTTTCCGCGCCATATTGATGGTCCGGCGCGGCAAACCGTCGGTTCAGAATTATTCAGCGCCTTCCGGCGGAGAGAATTATCGATTCAATGCTTCAACAATCATGGTATTGAATATCTATTATCTGATGGTATCACTCACCGCGCTCTTCGGCGGGGATACCACCATGCCGGCGAACGTGCCCGGCCCCATCATCTCCGTGGCCCCCGTCACCGCGCTGATGCCTGCCGGGATGATGCTTCCGGCGATAGCCTCCAGCGCGCGCGACGCGAAGCTCCGCATCTATATGGATGACCTGGGAAAGGGGTTCGATAAACGGGTGCAGGAAGTGCTGCCGAAAATCGACGGCGTTCCGCGCCGCCTTCTGGCGATCCGCTATTACATGCGGCGTCGGGGGGATATGCGGACCAAATGGACCTGGACGCCGAAACAGATCGCCCGCTACAAGAAATCATCCGAGTACAGCCGGTCGATGGCCGAAGTCGATAGCGTGAAGGCGAAGTTCAACATCCTGAATCCCGGCTACAACCTCACCACGAACATCGAGGTGAGGACGCTGGATGACCAGATCCGGAACTGGAATCAGACCCCGTCGATTTTCGTCTGCGCCAACGATCTGATGGCCTCCTGCATCAACGCCATCGCCGACTCGGTTCTCTATCTGGAAGATCCCGATCGCGCCAGCCTTGCCCGGTTCGCCCGTTTCCTGGATGGCTATAAGCCGTCGCAGGTTCCCACCGTCGCCGTTCCGGGGTTTTCCCAGCACGGCCAGCTCCGCGCCTTCGATTTTGTTGTGCGGTCGGGGGAGAGGGTTATCGCCGGGACGGAGACCGGATCGATCCGCTCGGCATGGGACAGAGCGGGATGGACCGCGAAGCTCCATGATGCCGTGACGCAGGGGAGCAAACGATTTGTCGGCCCGCTCGCATCACCGCGCGAGCCCTGGCACTATACGTATCAGCCGTGATATTCAGCGGGAGCCGGTTGGCGCGTTATCGTGCGTGATTCCCGGCTCCCGCCATCCACATCCATCATCTCATGTCGCTCCACCTGACGCATTCCGCCGCCACGTCGATGATGCTCGCCGCCCAGGGGCTTCACCGCCGACCCGATCATCCCCCCACGAAGGCCGACGTTCTGGAGACGATACGGAGGATGGGAACGCTCCAGATCGATACCATCCATGTGGTTGCCCGCAGCCCCTATCTGGTCCTCTGGAGCCGGCTCGGCGCGTACGATCCCGCCTGGCTCGATGAGCTTCTGGCCGATGGCGCTCTGTTCGAATACTGGTCGCACGAGGCATGCTTTATTCCCATCGAGGATTATCCTCTCTATCGCCACCGGATGATCGCCGCCGGATCGATGGGCTGGAGATATTCCCACGCATGGATGGAGGAGCACAGGGAGGAGGTGGACCGGGTGATGAACCAGATCAAAAAGAACGGCCCGACCCGTTCGATCGAGTTTGTCCGGAGCGATGGGAAGGGGAACGGATGGTGGGAATGGAAGCCGGAGAAGCGGGCGCTCCAGATGCTCCACACCGCTGGTGAGCTGATGGTGGTCCGCCGCCACAACTTCCAGCGGATCTACGATCTCCGCAAACGTGTTCTTCCGTCGTGGAACGATCGCAAGCTCCCGCCGGAGGAGGAGGTTCTGCGGGGGCTTGGCCTGAAGGCGATCCGCGCCCTCGGCATTACCACGGAGCGCTGGGTTGCCGATTATTTCCGCACGGGGAAGCGGGCCGCGAAGCCGCTGGTGGCAAAGCTCCTGGCCGATGGCGAGATCATCCAGGTCGATGTGAAAGGATGGGATTCCCCCGCCTATATCCATCCCGACAACCTCCCCCTGGCCGAATCCGCCGCCGCCGGGGAGATCGTGCCGGAGCTTACCACGCTCCTTTCGCCGTTCGACCCGCTGGTCTGGGACCGGGATCGCGCCCTGGCGATCTTCGGGTTCGATTACCGCCTGGAGTGCTACACGCCGGAGCCCAAACGCCGCTACGGCTACTTCACCCTCCCGATTCTTCATCGTGGCGAGCTGGTGGGGCGGCTGGATGCAAAGGCGCACAGGAAGGAGGGACGGTTCGAGGTGAAGGTGATCCATATGGAGGATGGGGTAAAGGCGGGGGCCGGGATGCTGGCCGATATCGCCGGAGCGTTGCATGAGTGTGCCCTCTGGCACCGGACGCCGGAGGTGGCCATCACCCGTTCGGAGCCGGCCGGGATTGCCGCGCGGCTGCAACGGGGGGTGGATGCCATCGGCGGTAAGAGTGTGAAGAAACGGAAGACGACGCGGGATAACTGACATCATGACCAGCGGAAACCAGATGAACGAAACGGAGGATGAGATCCGGGAAGAGCCGGAGATGGCGCGACGACGGCGTTCGCGACGGGCATTTCTGGGATATGCCGGGCTGGCCGGCGCGGCGCTGCTTGCCGTGGACGGGTTTGTTATCGAGCCGGGGAATGTCGAGTTCACCCACCATGAACTGGGAACGCCGGTGCCGGGAGGTCGCCCGTTCCGGTTCGCGCAGCTCACCGATCTTCATCTTTCAGGCGTCGGCGGAATGCACAGGGAGATCGCGGAGACGATCGGCCGTCTCAATCTCGATTTCCTGCTGATCACCGGCGACGCCATCGACGACAATTATCACCTTGGAGCGCTCGATCAGTTCCTTGCGCTCTTCCGTCAGGAGCTGCCGAAGTACGCCATCCTCGGCAACTGGGAGCATTGGGGAAAGGTCAGGCGCGGATCGCTGGAGGAACTCTACAAACGGCGGAACTGCGAGCTGCTGGTAAACCGCACGGTTACGGCGCGCGGCGGCGATCGTGAGCTGCTGATCACCGGCCTTGATGATTCGGTGGCGGGGCTGCCAAGCCCCGAGTTCGCGCTGGAAGGGATCGAGCCGGGGGAGCATCATATCCTGCTGGCCCATTCGCCATCCTATCGCGATTATCTTCTGGACTACAACCACCTTGCCCATGAGCATACCGGCCGTCTTACCCCGCCGATCGATTTCGATTCATACGGCGTGAAGTACATCTTCTCCGGCCATACGCACGGCGGCCAGGTCAACCTCCTCGGCATCACCCCGTACCTCCCGAAAGGCTGCGGTCGTTATCTGGCCGGATGGTATCGCGAGCGGGCGCCGTATCTCTATGTCTCGCGAGGAGTCGGCACGTCGATCCTGCCGGTGCGGATCGGCTCCCGGCCGGAGGTCGCGCTCTTCACGATGTGGAACTGATCCCCCGCCGAACCATCTCAATATTTCACTCTTGCTTTTCTCCCGAAGCCTCGCAACAAAACCGCGCGCTGGGCCGTTGAGCTTCCCCTTTCCGCGCCATCATGCACGTTCCCCACGGCGCGGTTCATAGGCAGACTGTTGAACAACGTCATCTGCGGCGTCGGGGGACGTTTCAAACGTCGCCCGACATTCACCGTTCGCTCACTGCGGCGTCCAGAAGGACGCCTCATTCGCTCAGATTCGGCCGCCTTGCAGCTGATCGTTGTTGAACAGTCTGGGCATCTGTAGTAATTCAACAGGCTGACACGACCTACATGGGAGAAACGTATGAACGAGGCTGGAAGATGGCGGGTGGAGCTTGCCCGGAAGATCGCCGGATACTATGCATCGCATCCCGGCATCGCGATGATCGTCATCGGCGGCTCGGCGGCGAGAGGCGTTGCCGATGCCTATTCCGATATCGACATGCTTATCTACTGGACGAAGGTCGATGGCGACTGGCTTGCGGGGGCGCCGCTGGAGCCGCACGGCGGAAAGCGATTTACCTTCCGCGGGATGTTCGACGATCGCGTCTATCTGGAACAGTATCGTATCGGCGACCTGAAGATCGATGTGGGGCATCTGGAGATGGCGTGGTGGGAGGAGCAGGTGGCCGATGTGCTGGAGAAGCACGATGAGGCCTCGGATGTACAGGAGATGCTCTACGGGTTCCTCAACGCGATTCCGCTGCATGGCGATCAGCTCTACGCCGAATCGTGCGACCGGATCGGCCGCTATCCCGACGCGCTCGCGCTGAAGATGGTGACAGCCCATCTCCATTTCTATCCCCTCTGGGTCTTCAGCGAACATGGGCTCGGGCGGGGCGATCTCCTCAGCTTCTACGATTACCTCCGCGGTGCCATCACCGATATCATCGGCGTGCTGGCGGGGCTGAACCGCATCTACACCTCCACCAACAAGCCGAAACGAACCGGCGACATGCTGCGGAAGATGCCTATCGCGCCACGCGACGTGGCCGGGCGTATCGACGCCATTCTTGCCGGCGACCGGCGTGATGCCGTGCCGCTGCTTGGTGAGCTTATCGAGGAGGTGATTGATCTGGTGGAGGCTCACATGCCGGAGGTGGATACCGCGCGCGCAAGGACGCTCTTCGCGTTTCAGGTGTGGCCGTGCCAGACGATGCCGGAATTCCCGGCTGATATTTCCGAACATCCATGACGGCTGGCATCCGGCAGGCGTTGGGGACGTTTGAAGCGTCCCCCGACGGTCTTCCTAAGTAATTAATACGTAGACGTTCCCCCCGTTCCCCACTGTAGATTGCATCCGCTGTTAATCGGGTGCATTCCCGGAATTCCAGTTGCTGGCGGCAGATGCAAGACCTTCGCCCCTCCGCCGGCTTCTCCGCTGCATTCCCGTGCATGACGAAACCCCATCGTCCCGCCAGCTTATGATGAACAGTTGCGCTCCGATCGATCTGCGCGATTCGGTCGCATACAACCTGATCATGATCATGACGGCGTGATCGGACCGCGTTCCCTTATGGTGATGCCGTTCCGATCCGCCTTTCCATGATCTCCGGCCTGTCGTTTCCGGGGCACACCTCCGTGCCGCGCCCACCGGCCGTGACTGCCTCACGCGCGCGCGAAGTCCGGGGGGAGCCCGGCCACTTCTCCATGATATCATCTGTCCAGCCCATCTGATCGCAACCGGTCGCCGGGACTCTCCGGCATCCGGGTTTTGTGATGACCGTCGGCATATCGCCGATTCCCTCAACGGTTTTTCTTTGGCGGCTGGTTCCCCCGAACCGGCCGCCGACCATCCCCCCATGCCCGTGAAACGGAGATCGATCCCGCTCAGCATCCGGTATGGCAACTACAGTTTCGGAGCATTGCATGAACAACTCGCCCGATCGTTCCATCGCAGATATTCTCGGCGAGTTGAGCGTGAAAGAGATGCCGAAGCGGCTTGTGATATTCGATCAATCCACGCATCTGGACTGGAATCGGATCAACTGGTTTTCGACGAATGTCGATGAGCATTATCCTCCCGATCGCGCCGGATATTTCAATCGCGATGGCGATGGATCGCCGCAGCCGTCCGATACCATCCTCGCCGCCGCCGCCCGCCTTCTGAGAATCTCCGCGCATGCGTTCTACTCGATCTGCGAAATCGGATTTCTCCAGGCGTTTTCCGAGAGCAATCCGGACCAGTTCGCGTCGCTGATCGCCTCGGGACGGCTCCGCGTTGTCGGCGGAGGAATCGTCTCCCCCGACAGCCTCCTCTCGAACGGCGAGTGCTTTATCAGAAATTATCTACTCGGCGATGGCTGGCTTCGGGAGCAGGGGATCTCCTGGGGCCGGCATGCCTGGCTTCCCGATACGTTCGGGCACGATTCGCAGCTTCCGGTGCTGCTGGAGGCGATGGATATTCGCGGGGTCGGCATCGGGCGGATACCGGGGGATGGGCGTCAGGGAGATGGATCGAACGGCCCCGATTCCGCTGCGGAGATGCTGCGCGCCGATGGCGTCGATTTCCTCTGGCGCGGCGCCGACGGATCGGAGATCCTGACGCACTGGATGCCCGGCCAGTACGATCAGGCAAAGGATATCGACCGGGGAGCGCCCCTCGATACTATCGATGCCTGTCTGGCGGCCACTGCCCCATCATCCCCCACGCCATTTATCCATATCCCCGTCAGCGGCGAGTTCGCCATGCCGAATGAACGGCTTGCCGATTATATCAGGGAATGGAACGAAACGCGCGATCCCCGCGATGGGATTTGCGGCGTGGCCGGCACATTCGCGCACTACGCGGAACTGGTGGCGCTCCACGCCGGAACGCTGAAACGACGTGGCTTCCATGGCGATCGATCGGGGGATATCCTTCCGTTCCGCCCCACTCCCTACTGGATGGGCTTTCACGCAAGCCGCCCCGCGCTCAAGGGGTTGCACGCGCGCGCAACAATTGCCATGCTCGGCGCGGAGACATTCGGCTACATCGCCGATCATCTTCTCCGTAGCCGCCCCGAACGGGTCCGCCAGCGGAACGCAGCCATCCAGGATGGTTGGGTGGAGCTGGTCCCGAGCACCCATCACGATTATATCACCGGCACCGCCAGCGACGTTGTCTACAATGGGGAATATCTCGGCGAGCGGGGAGAACAACTTGTCAGGCTTCAGAACGCGCTCGGCATCGGGCTTGATCTGCGGGGGAGCGCGATCGATGAGATGGCCGCGAAGATCGGCGCGGCCGAGCGCGGGGTGGCTGTTTTCAATCAGCTTGGATTTGAGCGGAGCGGGATCGTGGAGGTGATGGGGGATGATG